>JBJMLT010000563.1:0-4229 GCA_045805165.1 Flavisolibacter sp. | reverse complement strand
AGGAAAGGAATTCGCACAGGATATTGGATTTCCACTCGTGATACGTCCTTCATTTACTCTTGGTGGAACAGGCGGAGGATTTGTTCATGATAAGGACGAACTGGATGAAGCTCTTACGAGAGGGTTGGAAGCATCTCCCATTCACGAAGTGCTTGTTGAAAAAGCAGTACTTGGATGGAAAGAATTCGAGCTGGAACTTTTGCGTGATTCGAATGATAATGTAGTTATCATTTGCACGGTTGAGAATTTTGATCCCATGGGGGTTCATACGGGTGACTCTATTACTGTTGCTCCGGCCATGACCTTAAGCGATACCGCTTTTCAATTGATGCGCAATACAGCTATAAAAATGATGCGTGACCTTGGAAACTTTGCAGGAGGATGTAATGTTCAATTCGCATTGAATCCGGAAACAGAAGAGATCATTGCCATTGAGATCAATCCACGCGTAAGCCGGTCTTCAGCACTTGCTTCAAAAGCAACCGGCTATCCCATTGCCAAAATAGCAGCTAAGCTTGCGATAGGATATTCACTTGATGAATTGGAAAATCAGATCACCAAAACCACATCTGCTTATTTTGAGCCTGCACTTGATTATGTAATTGTAAAAATACCGCGATGGAACTTTGATAAATTCAAAGGGGCCAATGACACACTTGGTCTTCAAATGAAAAGTGTGGGTGAAGTAATGGCCATTGGCAGAAGCTTTACTGAAGCTATTCAGAAAGCGTGTCAGAGTCTTGAAAATAATGCAGTTGGCTTAGGTTATTACGGAAAGAGCGGAATGAAGGCAGAGGAGCTGCTTGATTATATTAAAATTCCGAAATGGGATCGCATCTTTCGTATTAAGGATGCGCTGATGCTTGGCGTAAGTGTTAACACCATTTCTAAGACAACTGGAATTGACAGATGGTTCATTTATGAAATACAAAAGATCTGCACTATTGAAAAGGAATTAGGGAATTACTGGCTGGAAGAATTGCCTTTAGAATTACTTAAGCGTGCAAAGGTGCATGGCTTTAGTGATGAACAGATCGCAAGGATCATACAAGATGGAAGCGAAGATGAAGTTTATGAAAAAAGAAAAGCAGGAGGCATTACACGGGTTTTTAAAATGGTAGATACCTGCAGTGCAGAATTTGAAGCAAAGACACCTTATTTCTATTCAACTTTTGAAGAAGGCCATACAAATGAAAGCAAGGTCTCCGATAAAAAGAAAATAATTGTACTTGGAAGTGGACCAAACCGCATTGGCCAGGGAATTGAATTTGATTATTGCTGCGTGCACGGATTGCTTGCAATAAAGGAATGCGGATATGAAGCGATCATGGTGAACTGCAATCCTGAAACTGTTTCAACTGATTTTGATATTGCGGATAAACTTTACTTTGAACCTGTTTACTGGGAACATCTCTGGGAAATTGTTGAACATGAAAAACCTGAAGGTGTGATCGTGCAGCTTGGAGGACAGACGGCATTGAAATTAGCGGAACGCCTGCATGCGAAAGGTATAAAGATCATAGGCACTTCTTTCGACAATATGGATATTGCGGAAGACAGAGGGCGCTTCAGCGATATGCTAAAAGAACTTGAAATTCCTTATCCTAATTACGGAACAGCATTTAATGTAGATGAAGCTGTAGTAGTGGCTCATAAAGTTGGCTATCCTGTATTGGTTCGTCCGAGCTATGTATTAGGCGGACAAAGAATGCGAATAGTTATCAATGATGATGAATTGGAAAAAGCAGTCATTAGCTTGTTGAAACATATTCCTGGAAATAAAATACTGATCGATCATTTTCTTGACCGCTGCCAGGAAGCAGAGATCGATGCCATATTTGACGGAGATGATTTTCATGTTATGGGTGTGATGGAACATATTGAACCAGCAGGCATTCATAGTGGCGACAGTAATGCTGTGTTACCCGCTTTCAATCTTACTCCACTAGTGGTTACTACCATGGAACATTACGCAGAAAAAATAGCAAGAGCTTTAAATATTAAGGGCCTGATCAATATTCAATTTGCGATAAAGAATGGGATGGTCTATGTAATTGAAGCAAATCCAAGAGCTTCCCGAACCACTCCTTTTATTGCAAAAGCTTACGGTATCCCTTATCTGAATATTGCAACCAAAATAATGATAGGCGCTAATAAGCTTAAAGATTTTACTTATAAAAAGAAACTAAAGGGCTTTGCCATTAAAGAACCTGTATTCAGCTTCAATAAATTTCCCGGAGTAAATAAAGAGCTTGGGCCGGAAATGAAAAGTACAGGAGAAGCTATTCGATTTATTAAAGATCTACGCGATCCTTACTTCAGGCAATTGTATAAGGATAGGAGTATGTATTTGAGTAAGTGAGGGCGGGAATAAGTCAAAAGTTAAAAGTAAAAAGTTAAAAGTAGTCTGAGGTTCGAAAGATCACAAAGTATTTTGTTGCAGAATGTTGATTGCAGTCCGCCGATAGCTGATGGCTGAAATTGTAAATTGTAATTTGTAAATAGTAAATTGTTATGAGTGTTTATGGAGTTGGTATTAAAAAGGCCCGCCCTAAAAAGAGCCGGCCGTTGCTAACCTATGAAAAACACCAAGTTCAAATATAGTTATAAAACTATTTTATTGCAACAAGGGTTCAGAATCTTTTGTTAGAACGGCCATCTTCACGATTTTGCAATCGTTCATTCCTTATTTCCTGCACTTGCTTTATAAAATTACGCTCGTGCGTAAAAACATCATTACTACGTTGCTCGCCAATAATTGGCTTGAACTGATCTCTGTAACGTAACCGGAGCTCTACTACTTTGTCCTGCAGAACAAGCCTGTCTCCTTTGTATAGCTGGTTAGTAGCTCTAAGATCTTTGAGATAATTTATAAATACGGGTTCGAATCTGGCTGCTTCATCTTTAGACAATCCTAATTTTTGCTGGATATACTGGATCATTTTTTCACGCAGCTTCGCACCATCACCTGGTTCATTTTGCGCAGCAACTGAACCGGATATGGTTAAAAGAAAGATTAAATAATAAATTAGCCTTTTCATACAATTAATTGATCGTCATATCATCTTCCTCTGATGGAACCTGCTTTAAAAAATTATCCAATTCATTATCAGGAACATCCTGAAGCAAATTTTTTACGTCATTCATCTTTGAAGGATTCTTTGCCGTAACATTATTTGTGTTTAAATCGATGGTAGTGTTCTTTAAGAAATCGGTGATCTCTGTAGTGCTTAATTTTTTTACCTGTGCAATAGGATCCTTTGCAGAGCTTTTATTATTAAAATAGAAAATTCCACCGAAAACCATTATTGCAATGACTGAGGCAGCCACTAAGAATCGTGACCAATTATGTCTCTTAATTGATATTACTTTGGCCTGCTTTCCTGAAACCTTGTTCATTATTGCTGCCGGAAGGTTTTGAAAATAATCAGCCGGGACAGTAAAAGGCATTGATCTACCTATAAGATCCAATATTGGCGATCCTTCCTTGTCTGATATCAAAAGAGGAATATCATCAAGAGCTGATTGAAAATAATTTTCAGGTATATAATTCGGCATTTTTCGAGAAATGCCCGCTAATAATGGTGAAAGTTGTGTGATCTCTTCCAAAGATGTATTGGAACCCTGTTCCCTTACCTTCATCAGAATAGCATCTGATAATCCCTCAAAATAGCCTTCCGGAACGGTAAAAGGCATTTTTGGAGATGGCAGATCGCTGTTCAGATCCCTAAGCTCATCATTTATATTTTTTGGGTCCATATTCACGTTTTAAGACTCCAAATGGGTCTCAAAGTTTAATGATTTTTAATGTAATCCTCAATTTTTTTTACTGCGTGATGATAACTTGCCTTCAATGCACCCTGACTAGTATCCAGTACCCTGCTCATCTCTTCATATGGCATTTCATCATAATATCTAAGATTAAAGACAACTCTTTGCTTTTCAGGCAGTTGCTGTATAGCTAATTGAAGCTTCCATTCCAATTTTTGGGGATCAAAATATTTATCTGATCTGAGTGTATTACTAAGGCCAGTCTCTACGTCGCCCAAGCTTACTGCCGCCCTTTTTTTCTGCTGTTCAAGAAAAGTTAAGCTTTCATTTGTGGCTATGCGGTACAGCCAAGTATAAAGTTGCGCGTCTTCCCTGAAGTTTTCCAAGCCATTCCAAACCCGTATAAAAACATTTTGAATTAGATTATTTGGTTATTGATTATTGTATTGAATTAGTGT
>JBJMLT010000562.1:0-6296 GCA_045805165.1 Flavisolibacter sp. | reverse complement strand
TTTGAACCGGCCTGGTCAGGTTTAATATCTGGATCGTTTGGATAATTGGTCCCACTATTATTTAGAAATACTTCCTTTTTTGATCCGGATGAAATTTTATAAATAACATTAGCCGGAATATCGCTGAATAAGTAAAACCCATTCGCATTCCAAACAGGTCCTTCTGTAAAAAGACAATCATTGGCAAGGGTTTCAATCTCAAAATCCGGATTTATAAACTGTAATGCAGAATCATTATTTATTACAAGTGCTGGATTCATAATTTGGATTTACGAAATACGAATTACAATTTACAATTTCCTTACAGCTATCAGCAATCAACCATCAGCTTTAAGCAGTTAATGACTGATTGACTTAATGACTCATTGACTTAATGACTTAATGACTTCCCTAATCGATCTTCCCTAACACCTTTTCCATATTGATCCCTTTACTAAGAACAGCTTTAAAAAGATCGCCTTCTGTCTTTAGCCTGGTAAATATAGTTTTTGCATTGTATGTAGTAGGAGTTAATCCTTTTTTTACTTCACTCCAATCCAATGGAGTAGAAACAGGAACTCCCGGCTTTGGCCTTAATGAATAAGGCGCCGCTGCAGTCTGAGTTTGCCGGTTTTGCAGAAAATCCAAATAGATCTTTCCCTTTCTTTTTGCCGGACTTCTTTCCACACTTGTAAGATCAGGTGACTCATGATTTACCATCGTCACTATTAGCTCTGCCAATTGCTTTGATTGATCGTAAGAATATTTTGCTCCTAAAGGAATATAAATATGAATGCCTGTGGAACCAGATGTTTTTACACAGCTTTCTGCCCCAATTGAATCTAGGATTTTTTTAACAAGATTCGCTGTATCAATTACCTGATCAAAAGTATTCTTCTTATCAGGGTCAAGATCGATCAGGCACCAGTCAGGGTTGTCCGGACTTTGAATTCTTGAATGCCATGGATGCATTTCTATACATCCTAGGTTGGCCATATATATAAGGGTGGCTTCATTGCTGCAAACAAGATATTCTACCGTTTGATTGGTAGATTCACTGAAATCCTTATGCGTAACTGCCCATGGTGGTACTTTGCCTTTTACATCTTTCTGAAAGAAATTAGGTGAAGCAATTCCATTCGGATGCCTGTTAAGAGATTGAGGCCGGTCTTTCATATATGGAAACATATAAGGAGCTATATCAAGATAATAACGGATCATATCTCCTTTCGAAAAACTCTCTTGTTTCCAATACAGCTTATTAAGATTCGTTAACTTAAGCTCTTTATTATTAATATAGACTGTTTGATCGTTCTCAGAATTTAATTCTACTGCTAATTCTTTACCCTTTTTAGATGGTGAGGATTTTTCTTTAATCCCTTTTCC
This sequence comes from Flavisolibacter sp., assembly GCA_045805165.1. GTDB lineage: Bacteria > Bacteroidota > Bacteroidia > Chitinophagales > Chitinophagaceae > Flavisolibacter. The sequence goes on along the minus strand of JBJMLT010000562.1, from coordinate 4,931 downwards.
TGCTTTTGTATTTATTGGTTTGGAGGATTTTTTTTTTGCATCTGCTTTTTTCTCTTTAGATAATGTAGCCATGTTATTAGCTTTTTCAAGTATTACCGATTTTGCGTCTTTATCTGATCGTAAACCCATAAATATGGGATGCCTTGCCATCCAATCCTTTGTCCACTCCGTAAATTTTATTTCACACACAAGCTTGGGTTTTATCCACGTTGCAGGCATATTGGTTTTCGGCTTTTTTTCAAACGGACATTTGTCAGTAATTAAGGGTTGCATCTTTTTATAGATCTGCTCCAACGATTTTGTATTAAAGCCACTGCCTGTATGTCCTACATAATGCAATTCACCATTATCATATACGCCCAATAATAATGATCCAAAATATTTCCTTGTATTTCTTGGCTGTGTATAACCGGCAATAACTACTTCCTGGCGCAAGTTCACTTTTATTTTTACCCAATCAGGTGTTCTGGATGCAGGTACATATTTACTTTGAGCTTTCTTACCCATTATACCTTCCAATCCTTTATCAGTGGCAATTTTAAAAAATTGCTTACCCTTGCCTTCTACATGGTCGCTGTATTTTAGAACTTCATTCTCCTCCGGCACTATATTCTTTAAAATGTTCTTTCGTTCAATAAGAGGTAAATTAGTAAGGTCATATCCATTCAGCCATAAAATATCAAAAATAAAATATTGAAGTTGTACTGGTGTATTTTGCCAGTTCTGAAGCAGTTGAAAGTCGGCAAGCCCCTTATTGTTAATAGCAACAATTTCACCATCCAGCACTGCATCAACACCTAGTTCATTTAATGCATTGCTTACCGGTGAATATCTCTCTGTAAAAGGAGTATTATTTCGTGAGATTATTTCAGTCTTATTACTTTTTAAATAAGCAACCGCCCTGTATCCATCCCATTTGATCTCAAAGATCCACTTATCATCATCAAAAGGTTCTTCAATAAGGGTCGCCAGCATGGGTGTCAATTCTTTTGGCATTGCCCTTTTGGGTAGCTCACCTTCATAAGTAGCTAGAAGATCGTTTACTTCCCGGACTTTTTTTTTAGAAGAAGAAGATTTTTTAGTTGAAGTTGATTTAACTGAACCCTGTTTTGCTTTGATCGGTTTTAATAATTTTACAGGCTCTGATTTTACTACTTCTTTTTTTCCATGGTCAGGATGATTGACAGTAGTACCATTATCCTTAGCTACCTGCACTAATGTTTTACCAGATATAACAGAACTTTCATTTTCGGTTATATCTTCATCCGATGCGTATTCATCATTCTTTTTTACAAGTATCCATGAACGTTCGCCTCTTGATTTCATTAAGAAAAGGGCGTATTCCCCTTTTAATTTCTTACCGTGTACAATAAATTTAATATTGCCCGCATGTAGTTGGCTCAATAATAGCTTCTCCTGCTCTTTTATAGAAAGGCCTTCAGAATTTAAAGGTTCATAGGTTCCTTCATCCCAAACTATAACAGTTCCTCCACCATAATTCCCTGCCGGTATTATGCCCTCAAAATCACGGTAATCGTAAGGATGATCCTCTACCATCATCGCTAATCTCTTATCAGAAGGATTTAGTGATGGTCCCTTAGGCACAGCCCAACTTTTCAAAACACCATCCATTTCCAGCCTGAAATCGTAATGAACATGAGAAGCATCGTGCTTTTGAACAACAAACCGTAAAGCTTTTTTGGAAGATTTATTCTTACCCTCGGGTTCCGGAGTTACATCAAATCGACGTTTCTTTTTATATAGACTTAAACTCATGAAAATTTTCGAATTACTATTTACAATTTACTATTTAGAAGGAAGTAGTTTATTCAATTAGCTAATCAGCTAATCAGCTAACCAGCTAATCAACTAGGCTCTTTTCTTTGACGGGGTTTTCGCATTCAGGCTTTCCTTCAGAACTTCCATGAGGTCTTTAACAGTAGCAGTAGCCTTTTTAGGTTCTGCAATATGAATTTCTTTACCGGCAGCTTTTGCCTTAATTACTTTCTTTAAAGCATCTATGTAGGTATCTTTAAACGCTTCCGGTTTGAATTTTTCTGTTAGCTGTTGAATAAGTTTTACCGCCAGTTGAACTTCTTTGGAAGATATCTTCTCTTTCTTGCTCGATTCAACTTCAGGAACTTCGCGTATTTCTTCCTGGTAACGAAGCTGATTTAATAGAAGAACTCCATTATAAACCTTTAATGCACAAATGTGCATTCTGTTCCGAAGCATAAATTCAGCTAAGCCAACCGTTTTCGATTCTTCCAATGCCTTTATCAATAACTGGTAAGATTTCTCCGCTCCCTTATTTGGAGTAAGGTAATAGGGCTTTTCGTAATAAATAGGGTCTATTTCTTCTTCACTTACAAATTGTACTATGTCGATGGAATGCGATTTTTCCGGACTGGCTTTTTCAAAATCTTCGTCAGTAACAACAACATATTTGCCTTTGGTATATTGATATCCTTTTACAATATCTTTCCAGGCAACTTCTTTTCCGGTTTTAGTATCAATGCGGGCATATCTGATGGGGGCTAAATCCTTTTTAGATAACATATCAAAATCTAGCTCATTACCCGATTCAACTGCGCTGGATAACTTAACAGGTATGTTTACCAAGCCAAAACTAATTGCTCCTGACCAGATAGATCTCATAATTGATAGTTTTAAGAGGCCGGAAAATAAGTATCTGCTCTGTAATGGTTCGAATTACGGAACCAGGTTGTAACTGTATTGAATGCGTTATGCCACCTTGAATTGCTGTTGGAAGATTTGGTTTCATAATACTCCGCTTTAAGGATCTTTACTTTCACAAGTACCATATCCGTCCTGGCAGATTGCATTGCATCTTGCGGCAGGTTAACAAATGTATTCATCTCTTCAGGGTCCTTAACCATCCATCCTTTACCGGATACCTGAAGAAAATAACTTTTGCCTTTTTTGAAAAAGTCCAAACGCACAGGGAACTCAGATTCAAATTCTTTCAGATCCTGTTTAGGCTTTTGAATAAAGAACCATACATAACCATATTCATCCACCTTTAAGGTACTGACAATTGAGGTAGGCAGCTTTAATACAGAGTCGCTTAAATTAATAAAGATCGCGCTGCCGATTTCCTGTATTTTCTCCTGCAGAAAGTTTAATTGTTGATTGGTAGCCATAACTTAATTTTTTAGTAAACGCAGTAATCCGTTACTATATCTCCAAATTAAATACCATAAAAAATGGCAGATATACGCTCAGCATTAACTGGTGTATGTGTAAAATAATCTACACTAAAGAGGCTGCTTTAAAAAAACATAAAATATCACTGGCATTATTTTTAGACTATTCTCTTTCTAAAACAATTAATTTATGGCAAGAAATACTAGTAGTTCCGGCACAAAAAAGAGCAATACTTCTGCAGCAAAAAAAACTGACGAAACAATGCTGAAAGAACTGTTCATTGATGAATTAAGAGATATATATTGGGCAGAAAAATATTTAACAAAGGCACTTCCTAAAATGCAGAAAGCAGCAACATCTGAAGAATTGGCTACTGCATTTGAGGATCATCTGGCGGCAACAGAAGAACATGTAACAAGAGTAGAACAGGTTTTTGAATCACTTGACATGACAGCCAGAGCTAAAAAATGCGAGGCAATGGCAGGTTTGGTAATGGAAGCTCAAAAAATAATCGATGAACTTCCTAAGGGTTCTGCTGTAAGAGATGCCGGTTTAATTATAGCAGCTCAAAAGGTTGAGCATTATGAAATAGCAGCATACGGAAGCCTGGTACAATTAGCAAAAACCATGGGCGAGAACGATATAGCTGAAATTTTACAGGAAACATTGGATGAAGAAAAAGAAACAGATGTATTGCTTACGGAACTTGCGGTAAGCGGCATTAATATAGGTGCTGAAAGCGAAGAAGATTAGTCTTTAAGATTTCAATAATAAGTAAGAATTGGAGAAGCCAGACTCTTTGGTCTGGCTTTTTCTTTATTATACTTAAATAATACACTTTATGGATACCACAAAGAAGATGGAGAAAAAGATTGATAATGAAATAGATATAAAAGGGAAAGCAAAAGCTAAAAAAGGATTTCGGATAAAATTTGAAAAGGCAGCAACCAAAATAACAAAGGTTACAGGTTCTGCAACCGCATTTGTTCTTGCTGTAGCTATCATAATTGTCTGGGCTCTTACAGGACCAATATTTCATTATTCAGATACCTGGCAATTGGTAATTAATACAGGTACTACCATAATTACCTTTTTAATGGTATTTATAATACAGCAATCGCAAAATAAAGATTCATTAGCCATTCAATTAAAGTTGAATGAGCTTATTGCCTGTAATGAAAAAGCCAGTAACCGGTTAATTGTAGTAGAAGACCTTTCACAGGCAGAATTGGAAGTATTAAAGAATTTCTATGTGAAGCTGTCAGAGCTTGCCAAAAAAGAGATTAATCTTCAAAAGTCTCATTCTGTAGAAGAAGCATCTGGTATTCATAAATTAAAGCTGGGCAGATACTCTCCAGACAGTAAAAAAGTTTCCTGAGTATGACTGAAGTTATTAAGCTTTCCCATAAGGAATTTTTAAAAATAGACAAAGACTATAGCAAGGCAGCTAAAGTAGCCGACCTTATATATGTAAACGATAAGGATCCCGGTATAAAAAGAATTAAAAAAGGCTCAGGCTTCACTTACATATACGACAATAAGCCTTTAAAGGATAAGAAAGAAATAGAAAGGATCAGAAAGCTGGCTATACCTCCTGCCTGGACAAATGTTTGGATATGTCCGAAAGAAAATGGCCATATTCAGGCTACCGGCTTCGATATCCGAAATCGCAAGCAATACCGCTATCATCCTTTTTGGAATACCCTGCGCAATGAAACTAAGTTTCATCATTTATACGAATTTGGAAAATTATTACCATCCCT
>JBJMLT010000561.1:0-3140 GCA_045805165.1 Flavisolibacter sp. | reverse complement strand
GCCCGTATCCAGGAAAAGAAAAGAGCTCTTGAAACTGTATAAGAGCTTTTAAGACTTAAATTTTAAGAAATATTACCGTTTTTTGAATCTAATATATCATCCGACTGCTGTATATATCTTACATTTACGTACATAATTAAATTCTTTCTATATGGATTTATTTGCGCCAAATCATATTTTATTAATTCTTCTGGTAGTTCTCTTGTTATTTGGTGGTAAAAAAATTCCTGAGTTAATGCGCGGTTTGGGAAAAGGCATTCGTGAGTTCAATGATGCCAAAAATAATGTTCGTAAAGAAGTAGAAGACAGCATAGCAGAAAAAGAACGTCAGCAACAACAGGCTGCTGCGACTTCTCAATCTACTACTACAACATCTACTACTCCACAACCATAATTATTCACCCTTAGCCATTTTCAGGGTAAAGGCTTGATACCATTTTCTTCAATTGAACAATACCATGCCCAATTAAAGGGAGGCATGACCACGTGTGTACAAACGGTACATCACTACCTGAAATCCATTGAGCAAAACAAACACCTGAATGCATTTATTGAAGTGTATTCAAATGAATCATTAGATCGTGCAGCGGAGCTGGATAATCAAAAGCAATTTGGAAAGTTGCATGGAGTAGTTATTGGCATTAAGGATAACATCTGTTATAAGGGACATCCCTCTTCTGCAGGCAGCAAGATGCTTCAAAATTATATTTCACTTTATTCAGCTACAGCCATAAACAGATTACTTGTTGAAGGAGCCATTATAATTGGACGCCAGAATTGCGACGAATTCGGAATGGGCTCTACTAATGAAAATTCTTCCTACGGTCCAGTCCTCAATCCATTAAACAATGAATATGTTCCAGGAGGTTCTTCAGGAGGTAGCGCCGCTTCAATAAAAGCGGGTCTTTGCATGGCTTCTCTGGGAAGTGATACAGGTGGTTCTATACGTTTGCCTGCTGACTTTTGTGGTATTGTAGGTCTAAAGCCAAGTTATGGACTTGTCTCACGGCATGGATTAATAGCCTATGGTTCTTCTTTTGATCAGATAGGTGTTTTAGCTTCCAACGTTTCCGATGCCGCAAAAATTCTGGAAGTAATTTCAGGAGAAGATGAATATGACAGCACAGCACAACAGAAACCACCTATATCTTATCAGCTTAAAAATACCTTTAAGCCAATGAAGCTGGCTTATTTTCCAGAATGGATAAATCATTCTTCCGTAGACCGTGAAATACAAGATAAGCTGCTTAATTTAATAAATACTCTAAAGGATAAAGGCCATGATATCAGGCCTGTTCATTTTGATCTGACAGAATATATCGTACCTACTTATTATATTCTAACAACAGCGGAAGCCTCTTCCAATCTAGCCCGTTTTGATGGTATCCGATATGGCTATAAAAGCAGCAATAGCTTTAAAAATTTACAGGCATTTTATAAAAACAACCGGACTGAAGGGTTTGGAAAAGAGGTAAAGAGGAGAATTATGTTAGGAACTTTTGTCCTCAGCACCGGATATTATGATGCCTATTTTACTAAAGCACAACAGGTAAGAAGGCAACTTCTGAAAAGTACAGAGCTGATCTTCAATGAATTTGATCTTATTGTGGCTCCTACCTCTCCTACGCCTGCATTTAAAATAGGAGAGAAAAATAAAGATCCGGTGGCAATGTACATGGCAGATATTTTTACGGTATTTGCCAATTTAACCGGCGTTCCAGCGATTAGTTTACCTTTTTTTAAACATTCCTCTAACCTTCCATTTGGAGTTCAGCTAATGGCAAACCGATTTAATGAGGTATCTTTGCTCGACTTTTCGCATCAATTGATGCAACAATAAAAGAGAGTAAGGGTAACTGTGCGATTCGGATCATCTGTTTAAAACCAAGTGATGAACAAACTTTTATTGTTAGCCACTGTCCTCATTAGTGTTGCTTTACGAGGAAATTCGACTGGCATTCCTTCCAATAAGGAATTAATAACATTTTATAAAGCCGGAGATACTACACTAGAATCTTTATTAGATCCTAAAAAGGGATTTAAGGACCTTTTTGTTGCTGAATCTATTAACGGGATCAATGCCGCCAAACTTAATCCACTGGCAATAAGCTTTGTTCAAAGTTATGTTGAAAGCCAGTCTGACAGATTAAACAGAATGAAACAGTGGGGCCGACCTTATTTTGATCTTATCAGCACAATTCTTACCAAGCATGGCTTGCCAACAGAGCTGAAATATCTTTCCGTTATTGAATCAGATTTGAAATCTTCTGCAGTATCATGGGCAGGGGCAGTAGGACCTTGGCAACTTATGCCAGCCACTGCCAGAGGGCTTGGACTTAAAGTTAGCAGAACGAAAGATGAAAGAACAGATTATTATAAGAGTACGGCTGCCGCGGCGAGATACCTGACTGACCTCTATTCATTATTTAATGATTGGCTTCTCGTTATTGCTGCTTATAATGGAGGGCCAGCTCATGTGTATTCAGCCATGCGTAAAAGCAAAAGCAAAAATTTCTGGGATCTGCAATATTACTTGCCAGCCGAGTCCCGCAATCATGTTAAGAAATTTATTGCTACCCATTACATAATGGAAGGTGCCGGTGGAGAAACTACATTAACAAGATCAGAAACAGAACAATCTGCCTTAAATACAGTTTCTAAAACTTCCTCTACTGCTGTTCTTAATCTAACAGGAAAATATAATTCAACAGCTATTGTTCAGGGAATTCAAATGAACCTTGCTGATTTTAATCATTTGAATCCGAATTTTGATAAGCAATTATCTGATAATGGCAGCTATGATCTTCAACTCCCAACTGAAAAAATGGCCTTATTCCAGGCAAATAAAATGCAGATACTGGAACAGTCTATCAGGTTGTTGCTTGCAAGCAGGTAGAATTGTTTGACAGATGAAGGTTGATAAGGAAGGAGGATCGCTGATTTAAGGATCGCTGATCGCTAATTGACGATTGATCTTTCTTTAACCAGTTGACAAAATCAATTTAATGTAAGCACTTTTTTTATAGCTTCTCCCTTTAGCATGCATTCTTCCCACTCTTTCTCCGGTTCACTATAAAAAGTAATACCGGAACCCAGGAAATAAGATAAATATCTGGAAGAAGCATTGTAAAGAATACTTC
>JBJMLT010000560.1:0-7759 GCA_045805165.1 Flavisolibacter sp. | reverse complement strand
TCTCCCCCTGCAAGATCCAATACGATATCCATATCATTTATATTCTTTTCGTAACCTGGAATATGATAATCATATATTTCTTCTGCGCCTAACTCTTTAAGAAAGCTAAAGTTCTCTTTTGATGCTGTAGCAATTACTTTTGCCCCTTTCCACTTCGCAAATTGAACCGCATATGTGCCTACTCCACCAGATGCGCCATTAATTAAAACTTTTTGTCCAGGCTTAAGTTCACCTTCATGCATCAATCCTTGCCAGGCGGTAAGTCCTGCAAGCGGAACTGCTGCAGCTTCTGTATGATTGAGTGTGGTTGGCTTAAATGCTAATTCTGATGCTCTTACTGCTATATATTCTGCGTAAGTGCCATTTCGGGAAGGATCTGGTCTTCCATATACCTCGTCTCCTTTTTTGAAATTCTTTACATTGCTTCCCACCTGTTCAACTACTCCTGAAAGATCCCATCCTAATATTAGCGGAAAGCTATGGGGCAGCCATTGTTTGAGATAACCTTTTCTAACTTTCCAGTCAATAGGATTAACTCCCGAGGCATACACTTTCACTAATACTTCATCTTCTTTAATGACAGGATCCGGAGCATCTTCATATTTTAGCTCTTCCGGAGCACCATACCTGTGAATTTGAACTGCTTTCATAAACTAAGAAATGGTTTATGTAAAGTTATACCAAAAGGATTCGCATATTATTAAGAGAATTTACCGATCAAAACTTCGCCTATGTCATGCATGGTTACAACTCCGGTTAGTTCATCTCCAACCTTTACCACAACACCAAAATTATTAGTTCCCTTTTTAAATTTCTCCAGGAGGTCAGGGGCAGTTTGGCTCTCATTTATTTTACATGCAGGTTGAATTAATTGTTCCAATGATTTTTCCCTATTCATAAAAAAGTCTTTAGAACATAGTATTCCCATAACCTTGTTATCATGATCAATGACCGGGAAATAATTATGTACACTATTCCTAAGTATTTTTTCAGCCATTTCTTTTCCCATTTCAGCATGTATAGAAACTACTTTCGTCAACGGGGTCATTATCTTGCCTATGGTCTGATCATACAAGTTAAAGATATTCTCATGCAGCTTCCACTCATTCTTTTCAATCGTCCCTTGTCTGTAGGCAAGGCTTAAAAAAGATTTAAGGTCTGCATCCGATAGCTTTTGATTCTCAGATCCTTTTATATGAAACAATTGAAGCAACAGGTGTGTGCTTTTAGTAAGCATTGTTATAAATGGATAAGCTATTAATGTAAATAATCTGAATGTTGGCGTAATGCGGAGCGCCATTCTTTGAGGTACTTGCAATGCAATGGATTTAGGAAGGAGCTCACCAATAATAATAGTTATATAAGTTATAATGCCAACGCCCAGAACCATGCTTAATGTATGAGAAAACCAGGAAGATAAACCCCATTCTAAAAAAATAGGCTGAAGATATCTTTGCAATATTTCTCCGCCATATAATCCTTCAATTATTCCTACCAAAGTAATTCCTACCTGTATAGCACTTAAATACTCTTCTGGCCTTTGCAAAAGCGATAAAAGCTCTATTGCATTTTTATCGCCTTTATCTGCCACTTGCTGTATTCTGAATCTTTTAACTGATACCATCGCTATCTCAGCAGCAGAAAAATATCCATTTATTAAAATTAATACTACTAGTACTAATACAAAGATCATATCGCAAATTTTCATCAGTAAGTTAGGACAACTTATTTAAGATGAATATGCATTTGCAGGAGAGATGTGTATAAAGGGCTTTTTAAAGAATAAGTAATCAAGACTGAATTTACCTCCGCCCCAGATTATTAATACAAGTGCGAATAATAAATATGAAACAGTAAATCCTCCATCAATATTCCAGTTTTCTCCAAGGTTGGCTGTTATTGTTGCAATTAGCATGGTGAAAGAAATTAGTGAAGCTGCCTGTCTGGTAAACAGACCAAAAAATACAAATATGGCACCCAATAATTCCGACCCCTTTGCAAGGAAGGCCATCACTAATGGAAAGGGAAAGTGGAGCTCCTGTCCAAACCATTTTGTAAAAAACAACCTTTCTTCCGGCGAAAACAATATACCCGTTACAGACGAATAACTGGCAGTAAACATTCTATATCCAAGCCATATGCGTAAAAGCAGTAAAACATAATTCCATATAGTTTCTTTTTCTACTTTCACGGTTGCGATATACGAATTACAATTTACGAATTACAACTTACTTTGTTTATTGACCATTGACCATTGATCATTGAATATTAACCATTGGCCATTCACTATTGACGGATCTTCACAGCTCTAAAGAATTGCTTCCCTCCTTTAGATGATATTCTTTTCCTTTCCATATAAAACGCCCGGTTATTTTTTCAGGCAGCGAAATTTGAATATCCCATTTGTTATTGATGTATTTATAGTTAACTACTATCTTTCCTTTTGGATGAGGTATTTCTCCATTAATATTTTTGATATTTCCTAAATGAGGTTCAATTGTTACTTCACTGAATGAAGGCGCATAGCTATCTATCCCTAAAACAGTACGGAAAAATTCAATGTTAGGACTTGCACCCCAGGCATGGCAATCCGATCTGGCAGCGTTTACATCAGAGATCTCAGCCCATGTTGTAAGACCCATATCAATATCCTTTCTCCATATATCCAGCCAGCCTAAATAATCATTTCCCAATCCTGCTTTAATTAATGCCCTATGCAGATAATATTTAAAATAAATAGAAGCAGGAGCTAACGTTGTATCTTGTAAAAGTGAATTTGTTATACCTGACATTAAAGGATCACTTATAATACCAGTAAGTATTGCCAATGTATTTGCATGTTGAGAGAATAGATCTTTTTCCTCTCTGTCCGCAAATAATTTCCTGTTCTCAACCCAATATTTTTTAACTATAGTATTCTTCAATTGGTCTGCCCTGTTATTATATATTATCGCAAGCTCTTTTAGTCCTATTCTGTTTTCCATATCAGCAGCCAGCTGGTATGCCCATAATAATTGAAGATCAAGCAAGGCAGAAGTTCCATCTTTACCTATAGGTCCAACGCCTGCTATCCAATCTTTTTTCTCTACCCAATCTGTAAATACCCAGAAAGGACAATCCTTCAAGGAACCATCCGTATCCTGAAAGCTATTAAAATAATTAAGCACCATCCTTGTTCCCGGAAGCTTATTTTTTATAAAGTTGCTGTCTTTACCGTACATCCAGTAATCATGAAGCATGCCTATATACCATAGAGAAAATGTAGGAATATATTGGGTGGTATAAGAGGGATGGCGGCTTTCTGTAAGTCCTTCCGGCTGTCTGGAATTATCGATCAGGTTCAATGCATTTCTTAACAACCGATCATCACCACTGTTATATAATGAAACCAGGCCCTGGATACGCGAATCTCCTATATACTGTAATTGTTCGTAGTAGGGACAATCCATATAGGTTTCATTAGCGCAAAGCCTGGCAGTTCTCCAACCTATATCCAGCATTTTTCTTATTTCAGTATTTTCTGTCCCCAATTTTGCATTGAATTGAAATGGATAACCTGTAAAGGTGCCATAAAAGTCCTCCAATATAAATGGGTCACTTTGAGTAGTAATTCTAATTTGAACATACCTGTAGGTTCTCCATAATAAAGAAACAAATTGCTGGTTATTACTGCCATCAGAAACTATGCTGTCCTTTCTTCCTAAAAATATTTTTCCTTCAATATCATTTCTATTTCCCTTTTCCGGATATTTTGTAAAAAGGGCCTCCGCATAGCTTATTGAAACACCGGCTCCTTTTCCTTTGCTGAATGTAAGTACAGGATAGGCATTTGTAAGAAATGTTTGATCTAAAAGAATAGTAGCAACGGTATTGGCAGGAATGGTAACCGATTTTTTTTCTGCAGGAAAGGGAGAAGGAATAGTAACTCCTGATGATCTTCGTATTTGCAGCAGCCTTTGATCTTTCAATTCCATTTGCGGAATGGAAGAAGGAATCAACATCCAGCCATTAGTAAGTGTAAAAGGACCTACCATATTCTTTGGCGTCCCTCGGGATATTTGTTTAGCATTCTTCCATAAGCTGTCGTAATATAGATCGTTAAGCCAGTTTTTTATATGCTGGTGCATATCGATCAATTCACCCGGTCCTGCAACATAGTAGGTTGGCAAGTTTAATCTTGTCGGCCTGTAACTGCTATCGCGAATGCATTTCCAACTTGCATTAGTATTTATTATTTGCTCTGCGCTATCATTTCCCTGTAGAATAAATCCGGTACGTAATGAGATCTGGAATTCTGCCCGGTAGTCCCCATCGTTCCATACTAAAGCTGCTATTACATTATTGCTCGTATGCAAATAAGAAGCTATGTCAATGGTTTCAAAATTCCAATGATCTATATCCCCTCTTGCAGGCCCAAGCGATACCAGCTTTCCGTTTACATATAGTTTGTATCTGTTATCTGCGGAAACATGGATAATAAAAGAGGATGGCTTTATTTTAAGATCAATCTTTTTTCTGAACAGATAGACTCCGTACGCATTGGGTAATTCACCAGGAACAGAGATCCAATACGCATTCCATTGCTTTTTCAATACGGCGTCGGATATGCTTTGACATTTTACAGGATAAATAAAAATTGATAACGCAGTAATACAATAGATCAATAGCAGCTTATTAAACATGTATATAGTATTGAATGATGATAATTAATTCTGTTATTTACTAGCTAATTGCTTTAACCATTTTTTGCCTTGTGTCCTCTTCAGGCAATTCACCCTCTCCTGCCTTTAAATTTTCATTCATATGATCCGGATTACCGGTCGCAGGAATCACACAAGTAACACCAGGGTGTGAAATAATATACTTAAGAAAAAACTGGCCCCAGGTTTCAATGCCATATTCTTTTGCCCATAATGGCAGCTTCTTTCCTTTTATCCTTTCAAAAGCAGACCCTTCTCCAAATGGGCGGTTAATAAGAGTTGCAACACCTCTTTCTGAGGCCACATTCAAAAGTCTTTTTTCTGCATTGCGTGAAAAAATAGAATAATTGAATTGAACAAAATCAATCTTTTCACTTTTAATAATATTCTCCAATTCCGAATGCATGGAATCCTGGTAGTGGGTTATCCCTATATATCTTATTTTACCTTCATCTTTCCATTTCCTTAAGGTTTTCAAATGAATTTTCCAATCCACCAAATTATGAATTTGCATAAGATCCATAACTCTCCGTTGCATTTTGCTCATTGATGATTCCATTTGCTGTATGCCTTCATTCTCTCCACGGATCCAAACTTTTGTTGCATAGAAAAAAGCGTGTGATTCATCAGAACTTCCTAATAATCTTCCAATTATTTCTTCAGACCTTCCGTACATAGGTGACGAATCAATTAGCTTTCCACCATGTGCCTGCATTAGTTGCAGTACTTCTTTTAATGGAGTTGTATCCTTGCCGGAAGAAATATCAAATGTTTGCCACGTACCTAATCCTACTACAGGAATACTTTCTCCCGATGCAGGAATTATTCTTGTTACCATACAAATAATTTAGCCACCCGAAAATAAATGAACTAAATATAAAGGAAATAGAACTTCTTATTTCTTAGATTTATACAGCTGTTCTTTAAATATCTTCTATATGACTGACAATAATCAGGAAAAAGCAAATCCAGACCGGCGACATTTCATTCAACAGGGATTAATATTGGGTGCTTCAGTAGGCTTAACAGTTTTTTCCTCGTGCAACCATCTGAAAAAAGATGAAGATGAAGACAAAAAGGTATCTCCTCCTGAAGATCTTATGCAGGAGCATGGATTACTGAACCGTATATTATTGATCTACGATAATTGTAAAAGTCATTTATTGGCGGGTGCTTCTTTCCCTATAGAGACATTAACTGCCAGTGCCGGAATAATAAGAAGCTTTGTAGAAGACTACCATGAAAAACAGGAAGAAAATTATTTATTCCCGAGGTTTCAAAAGGCCAATAGAATGATTGACCTGGTACAGGTATTATTGATCCAGCATAATGCGGGAAGACGAATGACAGATCAAATACTACATTTATCAGGAATAAAGAACCCTTCAGAATTTGAACATCATCAGTTAATAAATACGCTGGATAATTTTAATAATATGTACAGGCCGCATGAAGCAAGGGAAGATACTGTTCTCTTTCCCGAATTCAGAAAGATAGTCTCTCAGAATGAATATGACTCACTAGGAGAAGAGTTTGAAAATAATGAGCAAAAGAATTTTGGCAAGGATGGCTTTGAAAGCATGGTTGCTAAAGTTGCAGATATTGAAAAAACATTAGGTATTTACGAACTTTCTCAATTTACCCCTAAGGAGTAATTTATAAACCGGATGTCTATTGAATAAATCTTAATGAAGCTCAATAGTATTTACTTCCGGTATTCCTTTCGTGGAGAGCTGAATATGTTTAATGGCAGCCTTGGTCTTAAAATCCTGGAATATTTCAAGCACATCGTGGTCTATGTAAACACTATCAGCCCCTATTATCTCAACCACTGAATATTGCGGGATCTTATCCAGCTCTTCCATAATGCGCTTTTTATTAAGAAAGCTCACATTTAATGCCAGCCTGATAGTAAAGTGCTTTATATGGCCTTCATTAGTTTCTTTAACTGAATACCCTGCTCTATAGGTATGCTTGATCAGAAAATAAATGGCATAAGCAATACCTATTAAAACTCCGATCAATAGATCCGTAAATAAAATAGCAACTACAGTAACTACAAAAGGAAAAAATTGCTCTCTTCCCTGTTTATAAACACCATAGATCATTTTAGGCTTTGCCAGTTGATATCCTGTCCTTATCAATATTACTGCCAGTGCGCTATAGGGAATACTATTTACTAATGGCACCGCAAATAAAACAACCAGCAATAACCAGATGCCATGAGTAAATGCAGACAGTCTTGTACGGGCCCCCGCTTCCGCATTGGCAGAACTTCTAACAATTACTGCGGTAATTGGCAACCCCGAAAGAAATCCGGCCATAAAATTACCAGTGCCTTGTGCAATCAACTCACGGTTTTGAGGTGTAATTCTGTTATAAGGATCCAGCTTGTCAATGGCAGTAATGCTTAATAGTGTTTCCAGAGTGGCCACAAAACAAATGGAGATGGCATTCCGCCATATAATGGTACTGGAAAATAAAGCAGTGAATTTCGGAAGCCTGATCTGGTTAAATATATGGTTGGGTACATGAACATATTGAGTTGGCTTCAAATGAAAATAGGGAATGAACTTTTGAAATAGTAAAGAAAGAATTACGCTTATAATAACTATTATAAATGATAATGGAAATATGGAGCGCTTTTCAGAAAACCATTTATTCCATATTATGATCAGAAATAAAGAAATAACTCCTATCAGAATGGCTCCCCTTGAGGAATGCTCATACAGATTACCAAGGTGTTGAAAAGCATGATCGAAAGTAAGGATATTGAACAATTGGCTGCTCCAGAAATCCGGCTGGTCATATCCCAACAAAAAAGGTACCTGTTTTGAAATAAGAATTATTCCTATTCCTGCAAGCATTCCCTTTATTACTGAAGAAGGAATAAAATTTGTAAAGCCTCCCAGGCGTAATATTCCTAAAAGCATTTGCAGCAGTCCGGCAATTGAAACTGATAAGAAAAATACTTCAAGAGATCCTGATTGTACTATGGCAGCAGCACAAATAGCTGTAAGTCCCGCTGCGGGTCCGCTTACACTTAATTGCGAACCACT
>JBJMLT010000559.1:0-4151 GCA_045805165.1 Flavisolibacter sp. | reverse complement strand
TGAAAGACGAAGAGGCGATGATGAGACAAATAATAGTCGGGAACGATTAAGCGAGATCGCTGTTCGTGGCATTAAGACATACGCCGAGCGTTCAATTTTGCTCGACAAATCAAATTCGAGATGGCTTTTAGGTGCCGGCACACCAGTGCCAAATGAACTAATGAGAGGATTTTGGTCCAGCCGAAAGGAAATGAAAGAAAGGTCCATAGCACTGATGCGTAAAATGATTTTAGATCACAAGCATTTTGTTTATGTGCAAGAGTGTGCCAGGAATCCGCAGCTATGGACGTTTGGTAATGCATTAAGACCGTTTGAATATTTGATCATTGATACAATAAAAGATGGATTAGAAAGACGATTGGAAACTGGAGGTATGAGAGGAGAATTTTTAGCAGACTATAAGAAAATGGTTGCGGATGTCGGCGATAAAGTAGCCATTGGAGTATATCGAGTATCTAAACATTCTGCACCTCAAATTTTCTATTGCCATATAGATCACATTCAAATAGCTGCGCTAGTTGCAATGGCAGACAGTGTGCTTCAAATGCATCTTGGTTCTCCCATGCTTCTAGACCTAGCTAATAATATATGCAAAACTGCTTTTGGCCAGTCAGACTTTGTTGCTATAATAGAACAAGCATACGCAAAGGCAGACATAATAGTGAATTAATCCCTTAAATATAATTTTATGAATAACGAAGTAAAACAGCCTGACGGCAAAGAAAATATATTAGCCATGCTTGATGAAGAAATAGAAAAAAATGGTGGGGAATGGGAAGAAGACCCTAATTGTAAGGGTGCGGATGGAATGACCATGTTTGATGTTCCAGGCAGTCAAGACAATTTGATCACGGTATTACTTCCAAAGAAAAAAGTTCGCAACATCGGCGCTCATTCATTGGTTGAGATACGCAGTAGAACTAAAGAAAATGGAGGAGATGGGAGAATTTATCGGGGAATCGTAGTGGCGGGACCATTTCACGAACCAGATGGTATCAGAGCAGATGCTCATACGATGATTACTACAACCGTACATGGGGCTATTTTTATGCCTAACTATCACGGAAAGGTTCAAATTGAATTATTGGGTGAAGTGTACAATGATATACTTATGCCTCCAAGGTTCCGGCCATTACCAAATAGTCCTGTGTTTGTTTTAAGCAAAGAAGAAACAGCTAAAGTGTTGAAAGTCGACGCAGATCCAGGAATTACATTAGGGATGGCTATAGGGCACGATGATATAGAAGTCAAAATACCGTCCAATAAGAAAACGGTATTACCTAGACATATTGGGATTTTAGGAACTACCGGTGGCGGAAAGTCTACTACAATCTCCGGTCTTATGGCCCAATTTCAAAAAAAGGGTATAGCTACCATAATCATTGATACCGAAGGGGAATACACTCATGTTGATAAACCAACAACCGATGCAAGTATGCTGAAACTCTTAAGTAAGAGGGGTATTGAAGCTACAGGAATTAAGAATGTACGGGTATTTCACCTTATCGGTAGAGAGACAAGAGCGGAGGAGCCAACACCAATTGAAACATTTACACTAAACTTTTCCTCTCTCTCACCTTATGCGGGAGCAGACATTTTAGGATTAACAGAGGCGCAGTTCAATCGCTTTTTTAAAACCTATGATGCCGCAAAAAAAATATTAAAAGACCTTGGCATTTATCCAAAGAAAGGAGAAGAAAGTAAAGCGCTAGAAATTGATGAATTTGATACTGGCCATCCAAACGTCACACTATCCCTTTTAATTGACACTGCAGGAATGATCCTAGATGAAATAGCCAAAGACACATCTTCCATAGTGCGAAATGATTTTATGAAAAATAATGATAGGGTAAATCAAATCATTCAAATTGTAGCAAAAAGTACAGACAATGAAAGTAGTTGGAAAGCACTCCTTGGGAAATTGTGGCAATTAGATAAGGCCAAAGTTTTTGACAACAAAAAAGGGAAAGAGATACCGTTTTCTGATTTAATTGTTGCTGGTCAAGTTTCTATAATCGATTTAAGTGACTCCGATTCTACCTTAATTAATAACATAGTTATTGCAAACTTACTTAGGGGACTACAAGTAGTTCAGGAAGATGCATACAACAATGCAGTCAAGAACGATACTCAGCCTACTCCTGTTTCAATAATCATTGAAGAGGCGCACGAGTTTTTATCAAAAGAGCGAATCGGGAAAATGTCCAACCTTTTTCAGCAAGTTGCAAGAATTGCTCGCAGGGGACGAAAAAGATGGTTAGGTTTAGTTTTCGTTACTCAGTTGCCGCAACACTTACCTGACGAAGTACTTGGTTTAATCAACAGCTTTATTCTTCACAAAATAAGCGATGCAAATGTCGTCAGTCAATTGAAAAGATCTATTGGAGGTGTAGACGCTAGTTTATGGAACAGATTATCAAATCTCGCTCCCGGACAAGCGATCGTAAGTACGCCAAGTTTATCACGGTCATTGTTGGTTGCAATTGATCCCTCTCCTTGTCAGCTTTTAATGGTTGACTAAAAAATAAATTGGCTAAGTGTCGAACTTGAATCTGATCTCCGGAATAGAATAATGATAACAGGAACGCGAATTCAAAATCAAGTTCCGGAGAGAATGCTTTCACTCTCTTTTTTTTGAAAGCAGAATAAATATTTATTGTTATGCCAGTAGGTAGAACTGCAAAAACAGGTGAGACTTGTCCAGAAAGTGGTGTTTGGAGAGTACAAGGTTCGCCAAGTACAACAGCTCCAATTGCTAAAGGAAACCGGATGCCACCTTATGATGGTCGGGCAGTTACATGGATTCTAATCCAAGTTGCGTAAAGATGGGGCTCAGCCCCTCTTTACATAAACTAAGGTTTAGACAACCAATAGGCAAAAATTGCTTTTCACCTCAGCATGTTAAGCATAATCATTGTAACTAATGCAAGAGCTTATTATCTTGGCATTTTTAGAATAACTATTATACAAATGGCGAAAGCAAATAAGGAAGGGCAAGAAGAGGCACTGGAAAAGAAACTTTGGAAAGCAGCCGATAAGCTCCGCAAAAACATGGACGCAGCCGAATACAAGCACATAGTATTAGGCTTAATTTTCCTCAAATACATCTCTGATGCTTTTGAAGAACTGTACCAACTGTTGATGAAACAGCAAAGTGAAGGAGCCGACCCTGAAGACAAAAATGAGTACACTGCCGAAAAGGTGTTTTATGTGCCACCTTCTGCCCGTTGGAAATGGCTACAGGGCAGAGCCACCTTACCTACCATCGGTAAAGATGTTGACGATGCAATGGATGCCATTGAAAAAGATAACCCCTCTTTACGTGGTGTATTGCCAAAAGTATATGCGCAGGAAAAGCTGGACAAAGCCAGCATCGGTGGACTGATTAACTTGATAAGCACCGCCACCCTGGGCACGAAAGAAGCACAGAGCAAAGACATATTGGGAAAGGTGTATGAATATTTTCTTGGCGAGTTTGCCCTTGCAGAAGGTAAGAAGGGCGGGCAGTTTTACACCCCCGGCAGCGTCGTAAAGCTGTTGGTGGAAATGCTGGAGCCCCACGTAGGCAGGGTGTTTGACCCATGCTGTGGCAGTGGTGGCATGTTTGTACAGAGCGAGAAGTTTATCAAGAGCCACCAGGATTACTACAAAAAGAACAACGGTAAGAAGCTATTATTGAATCCTACTGACCACATCTCCATTTATGGGCAGGAAAGCAATCAAACTACTTGGCGATTGGCAAAGATGAATCTTGCCATTCGTGGTATTGACAGTAGCAATGTAAAATGGAATAACGAAGGTAGTTTTTTGAATGATGCTCACAAAGACTTGAAAGCGGATTTCATAATTGCTAATCCACCTTTTAATGATAGTGATTGGGGAGGTGAACTTTTGCGCAAAGATTCAAGATGGGTTTATGGTGTACCTCCAGTAGGTAATGCAAATTATGCATGGATTCAACATTTTGTCTATCATTTATCTCAAAATGGCCAAGCTGGAGTAGTATTAGCTAAAGGTGCTCTTACATCAAAAGTAAGTGGTGAAGGAGAAATAAGGAAAACAATGATAACGGAAGGTATTATTGACTGTATAGTGAATCTTCCACCAAAATTGTTTTTAAATACACAAATTCCTGCCGCATTGTGGTTCCT
>JBJMLT010000558.1:0-2985 GCA_045805165.1 Flavisolibacter sp. | reverse complement strand
TACCGTTATTCTTCTTGACGTTGATAAGTGCATTCAACTTTTCAAGGTAAGTATCTACCGTTTTCTTTATAACGTTACTTGCATAATAGTTATCCCAGTTGCTTCCATTGTTTGAAATTTTTAATACAAACTCGTGTCCCTTTTGAATAGCTTCCGGGTAATTAGAGAGATTAACATGTCGTATATCGTCAAAATAATTCTCGATGGTAAACATAAAGTTTGTTTTTATGCTGCTAATAGTTCTAATTCCAAAACCAGGGCTTCTGCCTCTAATTCAAACAGGGAAAAAACATTATTCTTATTGCCTGTATCTTCTTGTTCCGGTGGCGGCAATTCAATTTTTTTCCTATTGCTGCTTATAATGGCTTTTTGTTGCAAGTCCTTTAATTGGTGAGAACCTATAGTGATAGAACAACTATGGTTATTCTGTAATACATTGACTAGGTTATTTATGTTACCTTCGGGCAACATGGCTACCATTTTATCTGAAGTCTTTTCAAAATTGTTTTTCTCGACTAATTGCAATACGTCTTTATCCAGGTAAATATCGCCACCCTTTGACCTGGATGCGCTAATGATGAGCTTAAAATAATTACCGGTTTTGAAAATAGATAGCCCGTTATTGGTGACAATCTGTGTATTGGGAGTAAGCGATTTAATGATCGGTAGTGCTTTCAGGATCGGGACTACTACTTTATCCTGTACCTGCTCGCCAGGATTCCAATGTTCAGGTAACAGGATACCCTTTTTAACCTGGCCTGATATGGTTGTATAACTTACCAGCTTCCCTTTTAAATCGCTAAACGCTTGCAACAAGTTGCCGGTAACAATATGACGAATTTTACGATCAACATTATTCTCCCTGGTATAACCTTCCCAATCTGACAGTAGTTTTTCAAGACCTGGTTGGGAGAGTTCTGTACTGGCTCCAATCATAGCCATTATTTCTTCTGAATATGACCCTGGCATAGCCAGGTATTTACTGCCGTTGGCTATGGCGAAACGTAATTTCATGGCAGAAGGCGCATAAGGGTTCTTCTTTTTACGGTCGATTATGAAACCAAGGAACACTGCCGGTACCATTTCACTGCCATTACCAAAACTTTCTACCGGGTAATGAAGGAAACGGCCAACATAAAAGTATTTAAGTGTTTTTTCAATGTAATTTTTGCGATTGTTAAAGGTCTTTTCTGTATGCCGAAGTTGTTCCTCTCTGGCTGTATTCAATTCCTTTTCTCGTCCTTTAATGGCTTGTTGCCAGGCGGCATTATCATCTTCCAACTTTTTTATTTTCTTTTCACCAGGTATTTCCTGTATTAATAAATCATACCGGGCATTGGTTTCTGCTTTTAATTCTTCCAACCGCTTATCTGTTTCGCTAGTATATTCACTTATCAACTCCCTTTGCTGGGCAATGGCCTCTTGCCCCTTTAATGATTCTATTATAAGGTTATCCAATTCAGTTTTCGTAAATGGTTTCTTCAGCACATTCGCCCGAACAGTTTCCAATAGACTATCGTCACCAAATGCACTTTCACCTCCTTTCCCCATTTTAAATACTTTGCTAGTAATGGTTTCAGCTTCCAGGTTCATCGCTTCCACTTCCAAATCGTATTCGTCAACCTGCTTCAGGTACTCTACATAATCATTATACCTTTCAGCAATCTCATTATAAAATTCTTCCTGCATTTCGGTGGAAAGTACTGCTACCCGTCCGGATACCCGCATGGCAGCATCTTCAACACTGCTTTTTCCAGTGCTACTGTCTGCATCTGAACTATCTAAATGCAAGGGATCATCTAACAAGTCATTTACCTTCGGGTTCTCCAGCAAATACTCCGTTACAATCTTGTCTCCATACTTATTTAAAAAGTCTGGCACATCTAAAATTTTAGCGGATTGCTTTTGATTCGAAGTTGTATTGGCATCGAGTGATTTTAATTTCTTTTGCAACATCATCATCAGGCGCTTTTCTGCCGGGATAGCTGATGTTACATAATCATAAATAGGTTTCAGGATTTGCCCGGTTCTATTTATACGGCCACGCTTTTGCACCTCGGTGGAAATATCCAACTCCGCTTGTAATACGATCATAACCCGTTGCTTTACCTGTTCTTTGGGGACTTTAGCCGTAGGGATGGCATGTGCGGATGCACCGGTACTACCCGCCTGGTTAATCATTAGTACGTCTACCTCGTTATTATTGAATCGCCGGAAGGCATCATTAGTGTTTATCCTTTTGCGCGACAAAACCAACGCCTTGCTCCCTTTGGGATTAAGCTGAAGCTCATATTTTCTGCCTGTAACTTCGGCTACGCTAAATCCTGCTTGCTTTAATTTTTGGATAATTGCATCAATAGGAGAAATGGTAATACCTGTGGAGGCACTTTTAATCTTTTCCATAATACGGTGGTACTCCATTTGTGCATCGGGCGACAGATCAGTTATGGAAAACTTTTTATAAATTGGATTGCCGTCCATATCCTTTTCTGTATAACGAAGTATGCCTTCCAAACCACGTTTTAATACTTCTGTAAAGTCGGCATTGATGGTATCGCCATCACTTACCGGCATCCCTTGTTCATTTTCCATTGTTTCTATGAAACTTCCCATTGTGGAGGCGAAGGCAATTACTACTTTTTTGCCATCTTTCAGGCGCTCGATCGTCTTATCTGCAACGGCATCTGCTTTCAAGCTAAACAGCATTTGGTTTATAACCTGAAAGATCTTAGAAAAGTAAGGCATATTGTCTACACCAGCTTGGGAAGTTCCTTCCCTTATTTCCACTTCCTTACCTTCTGCAACAGCTATTTTATCCAGGTCTTCCACCATTTTGTCAACATGACTACCTTGGAAGGCGATTATATCGCGTAAAATATCTGTGATGTTATCGGCAATGGCTTTATGTTCCTGCGCTTTTTCTTCCAAAATATCATAGTTCACTTCGATGCCTTCAAAACTTCTTTCCCGCCGCATCATTTGTCC
>JBJMLT010000557.1:0-9074 GCA_045805165.1 Flavisolibacter sp. | reverse complement strand
AATTCAGCCGCATAATTCTTATGCGGCTGAAAGTAATGATTGGAAATATTGGTCTGCAGCTTTTCTATATTAAGCTTTATTATATTTCTTATCTACTGTAATGGAACCATATGAATCAGATGTGATCAATATCCAGTTCTTTGCATCCTGCAGGCTTATATGATATTGGGTGCCTTCCTCGGTTGATTCTTCAGTTACGCCATAAATAGTTTGTTTGGCAAATCTGTTTTTTACTTTTTCCAGAATAAATATCGGAAGTTGCTCTCCATAATAGTAGCGGAGGGTTTTAACAATATTACCTTCATGATCATAGGTAACGCGTGCAATGATAAGGTCTTGTTTAAAATTTACTTCATAGAAGTATTTGGATTCAGTCCATTTAATGTCCTTTACATTAGGGAATGTTTTATTAAAAGCATTAAGTACTTTTTCGTTTACATCAATTGAATTGGCAAATAAGGAAATGCTGCTGATTACTACAATCAATGTGAGAAAGATCTTTTTCATAATTGTGGTTTTTATGGTTGTTAATACTGATTTCTGCATCTAAGCTAGCAGCATCGTTACCTCTATGCAATTGATATTATATAGCTGGTGTTAAGGAAAACATAAGCAATTTTTCTTAAGGTCAGTTTTAGTACATCATGGTTTAAATTGATGACAAACGGATAAAATAGAGTATGAATACCTATGCCAGAATTTATTTCTTTTATTAAGTTGGTGTTAATCTGTAAGCCTGGTTTTGATTCATTACAATTCTTCATCTTTGCACATCTAAAAAAGAACATATGAAAGCAGCTACTAAATATATTCATGCAGGTGTAGAGCCGGATCCTACAACAGGAGCTATTATGACTCCCATATACCAGACATCTACATATGTACAGGAAGGACCAGCACAAAATAAAGGGTATGAATATGCCAGAAGTCAGAACCCAACAAGGTTTGCTTTGGAAAAAGCTGTAGCTGAAATAGAGAATGGAAAGTTCGGTTTGGCATTTAGCAGTGGTGTAGCAGCAACTGATGCCGTGCTGAAATTACTTCAACCGGGAGATGAAGTAATTGCAGGCAATGATATGTATGGAGGAACCTACAGGTTATTTTCTAAAGTGTTTGAAAAGTTCGACATAAAGTTCCATTATATCAATATGCAGGATTCCAACAACATTCTTAAATATATTAACGCCAATACGAAGTTGATCTGGATTGAAACTCCAACGAATCCATTAATGAATATTACAGATATTGTAGCAGTATCTTCAATATCAAAGAAGAACAAGCTCCTGTTATGTGTAGATAATACTTTCGCTTCTCCTTATTTACAAAATCCTTTAGACCTTGGAGCAGATATTGTTATGCATTCCGCTACCAAGTACCTTGGAGGCCACAGTGACGTCATACAGGGTTGCCTGGTAATGAACGATCAGGCCTTAAGAGACCAGTTATACTTTATTCAGAAATCCTGCGGAGCTGTACCTGGACCAATGGATTGCTTTTTGGTATTACGGGGAATTAAAACATTGCATGTTCGAATGCAAAGGCATTCGGAGAATGGCAGAAAGATTGCTCATTTCCTTCGCAATCATTCTAAAGTGTCTAAAGTTTACTGGTGTGGATTTGAAGACCATCCAGGATATTCAATTGCCAAAAAGCAAATGCGTGATTTTGGAGGTATGATGAGCTTTGAATTAAAAGATGGCAGTATGGAAAACGCTAAGCTACTATTAACATCTACCAAAATATTTGCCCTTGCTGAAAGCCTTGGAGGTGTAGAATCATTAATCAATCACCCCGCCTCAATGACCCATGCTTCCATTCCCAGGGAAGAAAGAATTAAAAATGGACTTTCCGATTCATTGATTCGATTAAGTGTAGGCATTGAAGATGTCGATGATCTGATAGAAGATCTGGCTCAGGCTATTGGCTAAACAAGTGAAATGGATTAATTTAAAATGTGACAGATTGTAGATTTGTGAAGTGAATAAAAAATTAAAGGAGCTTTTAAATAGAAAAGTAGAACAATATAATTCACCTGAATTCATTGAGAAGGATCCCATAAGCGTTCCCCATTTATTTAAGGCAAAACAGGATATAGAAATTGCCGGTTTTTTTGCATCCATATTTGCCTGGGGCAACCGCACAACTATTATCAATAAATCCAAAGAACTGATGGAGCTAATGGATAATGCTCCTTTTCAGTTCATTCGTCATCATTCTGAAAAAGATTTGAAAAGATTGCTCCATTACAAGCACAGAACATTTAATGTTACAGACCTTTTATATTTTATACTTTTTCTAAGATTCCATTACTGTCGGTCAGATAGCCTCGAATCTGCATTTTATCAATGGATGGACAAAACTGATAGAAATGTAGAAAACGGATTATCAGGATTCCATGATTATTTCTTTTCGCTGCCTGATTCTCCTGTACGCACACGTAAACATATTGCCACCCCTTTGAGAGGTTCATCCTGTAAAAGATTAAATATGTATTTAAGATGGATGGTGCGAAATGATAATAGAGGTGTGGACTTTGGCCTTTGGAAAACCATAAGGCCGTCCCAATTAATTTGTCCCATAGATGTACACGTAAACAGGGTCGCAAGGAGATTTAATCTATTAAAACGTCCCAACGTAGATTGGCAAGCCGCTGTAGAGCTGACAGAACAATTGATTAAACTTGATAAGAACGATCCGGTAAAATATGATTTTGCCCTCTTTAGTCTTGGTGCCACTGAAAAATATGAAAGGATATAATTATGGACGACAATGAATCAATATTAAAAAGAGTAGATCCTTCCCTAACGCCTTTGGAAATGGAAATGCTGAAGGAACAGCTTGCTGATTGGATTAATGAACTGATACTTAATGATTTTCATAGACTGGCTCAGATACTATATTCTGTAGATGTAGAAGAATCTAAGTTAAAGGAGCTTTTAAAAGAAGAGAAAGATAAGGATGCTTCTAAAATAATAGCCTCGCTTATAATAGAACGTCAGTTGGAAAAACTAAAGTCTCGAAAGCTCTACAGACCTTTTGATAATATGAATGATGAGGAAAAATGGTAAAAGCAGGCACATTTTTTTTGATAAAATAATAAAATCTGCTTTTATGAAAAGGGATGGCAAGAATATCAGCCTCTGGCAAAAAACTGTTGAAGATTATTTTCCGCCTATTACCGCAAAAGGAAATGAAGTCTACGATGTAGTAATAGTGGGAGGGGGCATTACAGGAGTAACTACAGCCCTGGAATTACAGAAAAAAGGAAAATCATGTATCCTGATTGAGGCTCATACTCTTTGCTTTGGTACCTCTGGTGGTACAACCGCCCATCTCAATACATTCTTTGATACATCTTATGATATAATACAGAAGAATTTTGGGGAAAGCGATGCCCAGTCTATAGCCCGGGCTTCAAAAAAGGCATTGGAACTTTATAAAACTAATTGCAGAGAATATGAGATTGATTGCGGACATGAGGAAAAAGATGGCTATCTTTTTTCACAAGATGAAAATCAAACGAAAGAGCTGTCATCCATTTATATGGCTTCAGTAACGGCAGGAGTGGATGTTGAATACACTGATAAAATACCAGTACCAATAGAATTTGAAAAAGCGATCGTATATCATGGCCAGGCTCAAATACATCCCACCAGGTATGTAACCGGATTAGCAAAGGAATTTGAAAAGGCGGGAGGTGTAATAGTGGAAAATTGCCGCGTAAATAAATTTACCGGTGAAGATATTCTGGACATTGAGACAGATTCAGGTACGATCCGATCTCATTATTTATTCTTTGCTACACATATTCCTCCCGGTATTAATCTGCTTCATTTCAGATGTGCACCTTATCGTAGTTATGCAATGGCAGTAATTCTGGAAGATGATAATTATCCAAATGCCCTGGCTTATGACATGTATGATCCTTATCATTATTACCGTACACATTCTGTAAATGGTAGAAAATATTTAATTGCCGGAGGTGAGGATCATAAAACCGGCCATGCAGACAATACTGAAGGTTGTTTTTTAAAATTGGAAGCTTACATCAGAAAATATTTCAAGGTAAGCGAGATTGCCTTCAAATGGTCTTCTCAATACTTTGAACCTTCAGACGGACTTGCTTATATAGGTCATTTACCCGGTAATCCGTCAAATGTATTTGTGGCCACAGGATATGGAGGAAATGGAATGACTTACAGTCATATTGCAGCTCAAATAATACCCGATCTTATAGTTACCGGAGAAAGTGAATTTGCAGAATTGTTTGATCCGAACAGAATAAAAATGGTGGCAGGCTTTAGCAATTTTGTTAAGGAAAATGCAGATGTAGTGGCTCAATTTATCGGCAAAAGGATATCTAAGGAAAAATTAGAGGAGCTTTCAGATCTTGCTCCGGGTGATGCGAAGGTTGTAAAATATGAAGGCGAAACTATTGCTGTCTACAAAGCGGAAGAAGGCGATATTCATGCAATTAACCCTGTTTGTACACATGCAAAATGCATCGTTAACTGGAATTCAACAGAAAAAACCTGGGATTGTCCTTGTCATGGCGCAAGATATACCATTGATGGAGAGGTATTAACGGGTCCCGCACAACATGCATTGGAACTTGTAAATATTCATAGTCTGATAGAAAATAATCAAGTGTCAGGATAGAGATTTCTAAAGATTATAAGCCAACTAATTATAACGTCCTCTATGCAGTTAAGGCATAGATAAATTAAACTAAATAATTACTTTTACCTGTGATGGTATTGCTTTTGCCACTTTGTATAGAGAACGAAATTTTATGATCCGGACTGTTGCCTATTATTTTTCCCTTTTATTATTTTTGGCAACTTTTACTAACACAGCAAACTCACAAAAAGATACTTCTAAAAATAATCCCATTGATAGCCTGATACTTAAAAGAAAAGGCATAATAAAGCAAATTGCTCAAAATCTGTTAGTTGATACATCAAGAGAAAATGGTAAAGATTATCTGCGAAATGATGTACCCTTTCAACCTTATGATAATAAGATAATCAGAAAAATTACTATACAGTCGGTAGGCTTTGGCGTTTCCATTAACGATACAACCAGGCATTTTGACAATTTCCTTACACGAGTCTCTGATAAATTCCATCGGCGTACAAGAAGTTTCGTTATCAGCAACAATTTATTTTTCAAACCATATGATAAGCTGTCTCCTTATTTACTTGGTAATAATGAAAGATATCTTAGGGATCTGCCCTATTTTCAAGAGGCCAGAATAATTCCTATTCCTGTAGGTGATAACATGGATTCTGTAGATATTCTGGTGCTTACCAAAGATGTATTATCTATTGGTGGCAGTCTTGACGTGCGTAACATGCAAAGTGCTGCAGTTACAATAAAAGAAGATAATTTTTACGGTTGGGGCGACAGGATACAATTTCAGGGCTTGTATGACAAATTAAGGCATAACCCTTTTGGCTATGGATACGGTTATCTCAAGCGCAATATTGGCGGAAGCTTTATTGATGGAGAAGCGGGCTATTTAAATTTCAATAATGCATTTAACAGTGGACGTACAGAGGAAGAGGATGCCTACATTCATTTTGTAAAGCCTCTGGTTAATCCTTATATGCTCTGGACTTATGCGTTCAATGCAGAAACTCACAAATCTGCAAATATGTTTATCTCAGATTCTGCATATAACAATGAATGGAAATATAAATATGGTGTACTGGATGCATGGGCAGGTTTGAACCTGAGTACTAAAAATATAGGAAGTGATAACGAGTTCAGAAGGCTTCGATGGTTACTTAGTATTAGAGCCTTGCATCAGAAATTCTCAGATAAGCCTTTGATGTACAAAGATCAATATTATTATTCTTATGCTAGCAGTGATGCTGTTTTAGGTGCTGTTTCCATATTTAAGCTGAATTTTTATAAAACTCAATACATCTATGGATTTGGCCGTAACGAGGACCTGCCAGAAGGACTGGAAGCCTCTGTAACTGGAGGTTGGACCAATATTGAGGGAAGAAAAAGGCCATATGGAGCGATAAATATTCAACACTATTATTTTCTTAAAAGAGAAGCCTACGTAAATTATGCCTTTAAGCTAGGAAGTTATTTTTATAAAGGCAAAGCAGAAGATGTAAACCTTCTTGCTAACGTAGATTATTATAGCAGATTACACAGATTAACAAGGAGATGGAAGCAAAGGGAATTTCTTAATTTAAGTTTTGGAAGGCAAATCAACTCATTGCTAAACGAGCCATTGCGGCTGGAGAGTACCTACGGCTTGGATTATTTTCATAATAACTTTAGAGCAGGTAATACAAGGATAACCGCAAAAGCAGAGTCCGTCTTTTTTAGTCCCTGGTCAGTATTATTCTTCAAAATAGCGCCATTTATTTTTGGGAATGCATCTGTTTTTTATTTTAATCCCCCTAACCAGGAACAGAAATTATTTAGTGCTGTAGGAGGAGGGATAAGGACAAGGAATGAAAGTTTGATATTTGGAACAATTGAACTGCGGGCTGCCTATTTTCCTCAGAAAGACTTTTATAATAACAGCTATATAATTCAGTTCAATACCAACGTAAGGTTTAAGTATACTCAGAACTTTATAAAGAGACCTGAGTTTGTACAAATGAATTAGGGCGCTGCCTCATCTTACTATTGTTTCCGCGAGACATCGCCCTAATACGAAATAAACTTAATTAAGCTTGTGCAGTTGCTTTTCCGTAAGTATTTGACACATTATCAGAAGCTTTATTAAAGCGGTCTTTTACATTATTAAAAGCATCAGAAGCAGCATCTTTTACATCTCCCATTAATTTTTCTGCACCTTCTTTATCATACAGGTAGTAAACAACACCCGCTACAGCGGCGCCTATCAGAACAGTTAAAAGTACTTTATTCATAATTTTTAATTTTCATTATCAGGGCAATTGCTATGCCAGCCTGTTATTGAAAACTTTTGCTAAAGTGGAGGATAAAGTGAAGAAATCGTTTATTTATTAATTAAGCTCTTTTGGTGAAATGAAACTGCGATGGACCAGAATTCAGTCATCAGGTCTTTCATGGCGCTTACATTGGAAGGTTTTTGATGACAATAAGTCGCTCCCGAGAGTAAAAGTTCTTTTTCAATTAATTCTGTCAAAGTGGTCGAATAAAATACTATAGGAATTTCTCGGTATTGTGGATCTGTTTTCAAAATAGATAAAACTTCAACTCCAGTCAATTTAGGCATATTGTAATCCAACACAATTAATGTTGGACGAAGATTATTTTCAACACCATTTAGAAAATCTAAAAGCTCATCTCCTGAATTGAACATTTTTACATTATGCAATACATCCAATTCTTCATATATTTCTCTCACCAGCTCAAGGTCGTCTTTATCATCATCCACTATAAAAAGGACTGGATCAATATGATGTGAGAAATTCATTGACATATTTATGGCTGTTTAAGCTCCAAATAATTCAATTATTTTCATCACATGGTAAAATCAGGAATGGTAGCTCAAAGAAATTGAAATTAGAAACTAATGCTTTTTGCCCTGCATAAACAAAAACGGTTCCCAAAAAGCTACTAACTGCTTAAGGAAACCTTTTTTAACATTTGAAGCTGAACAGATATTAAAATATACCTGAACCTGTAACACTATTATAAAATGAAAAGAATTGAATGAAGTAGTTTATGAAACTATGCCCGTGTATACAAATAAGCCTTTTATTTTTTGATCTTCTTTATAAACATGTTTTACTCTTTTAGTAGTAGCCCGAATGTAAAACTCCTTTACATGCTTATACACATATGCAATTTTTCCGTTGCTTGGACCTCCATCTAAATAAATAACTTTTGGCTTCATGGGATATAGTTATTAGAGTATTGTGAAATTAATAAGAGACTTTTTTTGCAGCAATAGTAAATGTCCCAATTAAAAAATTAACTCATATTACTAGCTAACTGATTAACATTCAAAGGGAATAATACTAGTTTAATATGTAAAATTGCCTGGTAATTATACGCATTTTATAACGTATAAATACTCTATTCAAAAAGGGAAATTTCTCGGATTTATACGATGAAAGGCGTGACAATACTGTATTATTATATAAAAAACTTATACATTATCATCTGGTATACCGTTGAGAAAAGTAGCAGTTAGGGCAACATTTACACTTAATTAAAACTTACTGATATGACACCATCTAAACGCTACTTTCCACCACCAGACGGTCCATTAGAAATTTGGTGGGAACAATAGCCCAACGCTTGTAAAATTTCTACGAAAGGTTTTCTATATTTGGCTTCAATGACCAAATCCATAGAAAACCTTTTTATTTATTTAGCTGCGATCACGGACATTCTGTTAATTCTGGTATTTTATTTTATAAGGACCAGGATCCGGAAAGACAAAAAGATATTGGTCATTTTCATTTATTGTTTGTCTTCCCTCATTCTCAATTTCATAGGAGAGCATCTGGCACGTCAATATCTATATATCTACTATGCCATCTTCACCATAATTGAATACCTGATCTTTACTTCTTTTTTCTGGTTATTCATTTCTAGTTCCATAATGAAAAAAATAATAGTGGCTTTAAGTGTTCTCTTTATTTTATTTGTTTTTGGTTATCTGGAATATTCAGGATATCTGAGGATCGATTCTTTGTCTATAGGTATAGAAACTATTTTGATCATAATCTATTCATTTTATTACATGTACCAGGAGATGAAGGAAACAAACGACTCTCTGGTTTATAACAAATATCAATTTTGGGTTATTTCAGGTATTCTTATTTACCTGGCAGGTTCTTTTTTCATTTACATTTATGCAAATCAGGTGAAGGCGTCTGTTATGTCAGAATTCTGGTTTCTTACCAATGTATTTTATATAATTAAGAATTTATTTTTTGGCGTAGCAATAATGCTCTATCTGAGGCAGCCTCAAAAAAAGAATCTTCAGAACCGCTATCCTTATAATTTATCCCATGGTTAATGCTGCCCTTTCTTTGTTTTAAAGCTGACGGTTTATTATTTATTTTATTTTTATATAATAATAAATTTTTTTTATTTTTCCATTTTTT
>JBJMLT010000556.1:0-4459 GCA_045805165.1 Flavisolibacter sp. | reverse complement strand
TCTCTATCAAGGTATTTTATTTAGATGCTATTTATCAATAGATTTAGATATTTTGCTTTTTTAATTCATCGATCGCATGATTTGCGGCTCTTGCTGTCAAAGCCATATAGGTAATAGAAGGATTCTGGCAGGCATTAGACGCCATACAGGCGCCATCTGATACATAAACATTTCTTACATCCCAAACCTGGTTATATCCATTTAAAATAGATGTTTTTGGATCTTTACCCATTCTGGCGGTACCCATTTCATGAATGCCTAGTCCAGGTGCTTCTTTATTATCATAACCATAGATGTTCTTAAAGCCCGCCTTCTCAAACATATCATGACCGGAAGCAAGTATATCTTTTAGCATATTGGTTTCATTTTGTTTATACTCACAATCGATCTCCACTTGGGGAATGCCCCACTTGTCTTTTTTATCTTTGCTCAACGTTATTTTATTTTCATAATAAGGAAGACATTCGCCCATTCCTGTAAGCCACATGCTCCATGGACCTACTTCAGATAATTGATCTTTGAATTCTCCTCCAATACTATCTGTAGTTACATTGCCTGTATTCCTATTGGCAGATGCTGCAAATGCATATCCTCTAATAAAGTCGTTTTGCTTGTCATTATCTACATTTCGGAAGCGTGGAATATAAATACCTGTTGGTCTTCTTCCATAGTAATACATATCTTCCAATCCATCAAACTGGGCTCCTAAAGAACCACGATAGTTGTGATCCATCAGGTAATGCCCCAATACACCATTTGTATTCCCTAAACCATTGGGAAACTGTGACGAAACACTATTCAATAAAACAAGAGTGCTATTGATGGTACCGGCATTCAGAAATATTACGCGCGCAAAATATTCAGTAGCCTTTAATGTATTGGCATCTATAACCCGAACTCCGGAAGCCTTACCCGATTTAGGATCGTAAATAATGGAGTGCACTACAGAGAATGGTGCCATAGTAAGATTTCCGGTAGCTTTTGCAGCAGGAAGTGAGGCCGAGACACTACTGAAATAACCACTGTATGGACAACCCCTGGAACATAAGTCCCGGTACTGACAAGGTCCTCTTCCATTCAATCCCTTGGTGAGATTGGCTGTTCTTGAGATAATGACATGTCTGCCTGGATAGCTGGATTCCACTTTTCCTTTAAAATGCTTTTCCAGGGCATTCATTTCCATTGGTGGTTGAAATTCTCCATCCGGTAAATGAGGAATACCATCTTTATTTCCACTGATGCCCACGAATTTTTCTACATAGCTATACCACGGAGCAATATCCTTGTAACGTATTGGCCAATCAATGCCTATTCCTTGTTTTGCATTAGCCTCAAAATCCAGATCACTCCATCGCTGAGTATATCTGGCCCACATTAATGATTTCCCTCCTACCTGGTATCCTCTGATCCATCCAAAAGGCTTCTGCTGTATATAAGGATGCTCTTTATCCTTGACAAAAAAATGTTCAGTATCCTCATTATAGGCATAGCACTGACTAAGGATAGGATTTTCAGTTCTCATTTGCTGAGTGATGTTATTTCTATGCTTGAATTCCCACGGATCCAATGTAGCTGTCTTATAATCTTTAATGTGTTCAATATTCCTCCCTCTTTCTAAAACAAGTGTTTTTAATCCGTGCTCACAAAATTCTTTAGCAGCCCAGCCACCAGTCATACCGGATCCAATAACTATTGCATCGAAAGTATTTTCCTGTTTTCCTTTTGTATTAATGTTTGCAGATTGCAGCGAATCGTTATTACCCATTGGTTATTTAATTAATTCGGTTAACAAAGTTTATTTTTATTAAGTTATTATATTAATTCTGACCTGTATTGGATTTAGACTGAAGGTCACTATAAAAATTTATAGCATCAAGAATTTCTTCTTCAGATTTATCCTGGGTATTGGTAAGTGGGATTCTTCTTTCATAATTTTCACCTTCCTCAGTATTATAATAGTTAATTACCAAAACAAAATCATCCTTTATATCACCGGAATAATTGTCCTGAGTCAAATAAGCTTTATTAAAATTATTCCAATCAGTTATAAATTGCCCATAATAATAAATGCCCTTATTATTAACCAAAATAATGGTCCGTTTATTGAACCCTTTAAGCGTAAATATAATTGCAGGTATCAAAACAATATAAACAGATTTTATATATATGTTATATTGATAAGAAGTATAATCATCTTTATAAGTAGCTATAGAAAATATAAATAGTATAAAGAAAAATCCTCCAACAAGAAAATCCAATAAGGCCCACTCTTTTACTTTAAAATTCTGATACTTATTTATTTCATTTTCCATTATACAGATTGTTACAAAAATGATCTTTAACGAATTTTATCAAATAACAAAATATAAATTCTTTAATAAATACCTAATTATCAATACTATTATTTTTATTAATACCATCATTTGCAGAATGATTAAATTGGTATGATAATAAAAACTATGGAGTTTATTTCATTACAACCTTTCATTCCTTCCGGAAGTGATTTTGAAGCTTCCAAACATTTATTTCAGGAACTTGGATTTAAGATCAATTGGGATGTGGGGGATTATGCAGGATTCCAAAGGGATAATTGTCAATTCATTCTTCAAAAATTCGATAATCATCAATTTGCTGAAAACCTTATGATCAATGTAAGAATAAGTAATGCTAATGAATTTTATAAAGAGGTAGTGGATAAGAAACTTACAGATAAGTATGAAATAAAACTTGGAAAACCAACCATGCAACCTTATGGAAAAGAAGTAAATATTATTGATATTGCCGGCGTTTGTTGGCATTTTGTAGAATAGCTAATTAAAAATTTTGATCCCCATAGATCATTAATACTCAATAGTCAATAGTCAATGATGAATAAATTAAAGCAAATTGCATTATTTATGACTTAATCCTTGTCAACTTGTTAACTTGTCAACTTGTCAACTTGTCAACTTATCAACTTGTCAACTTGTTAACTTGTCAACTTATCAACTTATCAACTAATAACTACTAAATGGATATAAAAGTTACCAAAACAACTCTTAAAGAAATTGAAGAACTAAGGGAACTTTTTCTACACGAGGGTAATTTTCAGTTTGTACATAATAAATGCCATGAATATAACTGGTGTGATGATTACCTGATTTTAGTGGACGGAATAAAAGCTGGTTATGGAGCAGTTTGGGGAAAAGATAAAAGAGAAGACAGAGATACCATTTTTGAATTTTATTTAATTGAACCTTACCGAAAATTCTCCAGTATTATTTTTAAAGAATTAATTACTATATCGAAAGCGACTTATATAGATTGTCAGACGAATGATAGCTTATTAGCACTGATGCAATATGAATATTCAAAGGACATCCATACAGAAGCAATTTTATTTAAAGATGAACATTCTACATATTTCTCTATTGCACCCAATATCGTATTTGAAAAAAGTAAAGTAGCTCCTGACCATCCTGCCGGTTCAGGTGAATACCTTTTAAAAAAAGAAGGAACTGTTGTAGCTACAGGTGGCTTCCTGATGAACTATAATTATCCTTATGCCGATATTTATTATGATGTGAAAGAAGAATTCAGAAGAATGGGATTTGGTACATTAATGGTTCAGGAATTAAAAAAAGAAGTTTATTTAAGAGGTAGAGTACCGGCCGCAAGATGTAATATTAAAAATCATGCTTCCCGGGGAACATTGCTTAAAGGTGGATTTGTTATCTGTGGATATTGGCTACAAGGATCTATCAGTTAACCTAATCAACTTAATAACATACCACCTAAACCATAGGCCAATGAAAAGTAGACTGCAATTTTATTCTCTTTCCTGTATCATTAGATAAACGTGCAGATTCAATTATTTCAAGAACATGCAAGGCATGATCCGTAGCAATACGGGGTTCAATATGCTTCACTAAAGCTTCGCCAATTTTTGTAGCTCCTTCCTGCCATACATATCCTTCAGAATCTTCTTGATAAAGCTTTGAAGGTTCTGTCCACGAATTATCCAAATAAACTCCATTAGATTCCCAATCGTAACCTACCAGGCGAAGGTTTCCTTTATCTCCATAGATCTGAATCGAGTGAAGCTTCTGATCTTTTGCTTCATGTCCATGCGGATCAAAATAATTAAATCCACACATTACATGTGAAAGAATTCCTTTATCGTGCTCCAGTAATAACTGTGCGTTATCTTCTGCTTCAACTTTAATTTTTATCTTTTCTTCTCCTATTATTCTTTCTGGATTTACAATACTGGTAATAGCCATAACAGATTTTGCAGGTCCCAGCAAACCTGTAAGTGTTGCCATATTATACACCCCCAAGTCGGGCATGCTTCCACCACCCTTTTGGTAAAAGAAAGCGCTCCAGTCAGGACCTGTATGTCCATATTGACCATGTGCTGCTGCAATCCTTCCCAATTTACCATCCTGAATGCATTTACTCATAAAGGCAAATTGTGGAC
>JBJMLT010000555.1:0-2448 GCA_045805165.1 Flavisolibacter sp. | reverse complement strand
ATTAACAGGTATTAAATCCAGCTTTAAACTGGGGTTTTTATTGCCGAAATGAGGGGTTTTAAATATCATAAAAAAAAGCCCCTAAGGGCTTGTAGCGAGGAGCAGACTTGAACTGCCGACCTTCGGGTTATGAATCCGATGCTCTAACCAGCTGAGCTACCTCGCCAAATTATTTTCCATCAATATTTTAATTAGCGAGGAGCACCCTTGAACGCCGTCCAATGTTCTAGCCATCCGCCTTAGGCGGTTACCTCGCCAATCCTTTAAAAGGGTTGCAAAAATAAGCATTTAGGCTTAAGCGCATTTCATTTAAAATATATAATTTTTATCTTGATCAAAACTTATCATGATAGAGGTAAGAATAGCCAAACCATCTGATGCTGAGGGAATTCTGCAAATTTATGCACCTCATATTCTCTCCCGTTCAACCACTTTTGAAACTATAGTGCCTAATATTGAAGCTTTTGAAACCAGGATTACCAATTATATGCAAAAACATCCATGGATAGTTGTCCTGATCGAAAATACTATTTGCGGATATGCTTATGGTTCTGTATTCAAAGAAAGAGAAGCATATCAATGGTCATGTGAATGCTCTGTTTATATTGAGAACAAGTATAAGGGCCTTGGAATTGGAAAGGAATTATATTCTGTGCTATTTCCAATATTAAAATCGCAAGGTATCCGTAATGTTTATGCAGGAGTAACATTACCAAATGAAGCAAGTATACGTCTGCACGAACATTTTGGATTTAAGCAATTTGCTTTATATGAAAATGTAGGATATAAACAAAATGGCTGGAAAAATGTAGGGTGGTGGAAGCTTCAGTTAAATGAATATAACATGAATCCTCCGCCACCCATTCCATTTAGCCGGTTAGATTCCGGCCTTTATAATGAATCTTTACGAAAAGCAGCTTTAAATATCCAAATCTCCATTAATGGTTAGCATATGAAGGTGTAGTTGTTCCATCACCTTTTACACTTTCTGCTTCACTACGAATGATATTAGGGTTATCGTTTGTATTTGACCCAGTTCCTGAATTATGCTTCGTTTCAATATAATCTTTGAAATTCATAATATCCTGACGGATCATTTTTTCAAATACAGGGTTAAGTGCTTTTGCTAGGCCAGCTCCTATTTCACCGGCAGGCGGATGATAACTGATCACAACTTCCAATTCGGTTCCCTGACCACCCAGTGCATCATGGAATGTTACTTTTCCGGCATTATTGATACTGGAATTAGGAATAGATTGCCATCCTATTAAATGATCTTGTTCCTCTTTTACAATTTCTGCGTTCCATTTTATCTTACCGATATTTCCAGGGATCACAGCTTCCCAATGTGAATGTTTGGAATCTATTTCTGTAACAGCAGCCAGATGCTTCATAAATAATGGAAGATTTTCCAGCTTGCGCCAGAAAGAATATACTTCACTTTTTGGCTTATTTACTATTAAGCCTGTACGGATATTTATTGCAGGCATATGAGTAACTCCTTTTGTTTTACCCATGCTTTCATAAATAGCGCAATGGCCAGATGCAGCCCTGTAAACTAAGAACCCACCAACAAAGGCCTTTACTAACCCTTTTATTGGATTTTTAGTGAGATTATTTAATCCGCTGGACAGCATCCATGCACCAATAGCAGCACTTGCGATCCTTTCAGATTGGCTTACATTAATTGATCCGCTGCCTTCATGAGGTTGAAATTCATTTTCAGCATGCCAGCTTCCGTATTGTTCATTTGTCATATGTAATTATTTATAGGTGAGTATAATAAGTCCTTAGTGGCTTTATTCAAACAGGTGCAATTATTATGCCTTATGTGATAGTATAAAGACAAATAAAAAACCTCTCATTCATATAAGAGGTTTATTTATTCAAAATTGTAATGAGTATAAAATTACCCAGCA
The DNA here is from genome assembly GCA_045805165.1 of Flavisolibacter sp. Taxonomy (GTDB): domain Bacteria; phylum Bacteroidota; class Bacteroidia; order Chitinophagales; family Chitinophagaceae; genus Flavisolibacter. The sequence goes on along the minus strand of JBJMLT010000555.1, from coordinate 529 downwards.
ATCATTTTTCTATCTGCGCATTCAACGATTTTTTTGAATACGTTTTGCCAGGATATTCTTTTAGGGCTTTCTCCAGGCAATCCATTGCACTATTCAAATCATTTATATTTAATACATACGCAAGCCTTACTTCATTTTTCCCTAATCCTGGAGTGCCATAAAATCCTGTGGCAGGTGCTAACATTAATGTCTGATTATTATATGAAAAAGATTCAAGTAACCATTGACAGAATTTATCCGAATCATCAACTGGTAATTTAGCAATAGCATAGAACGCCCCACCGGGAACAGGACAGTATACATCCTGCATGGCATTCAACCTTTCAACCAAAACATTACGTCTCGCTAAATATTCCCCTTTAGGCTGTTCAAAATAAGTAGGTGGAAGATCAACAGCGGCTTCACCCATTATTTGAGCTAGTCCGGGAGGACTTAATCTTGCCTGTGCAAACTTCATTGCACTATTGTAAACAGTTTTATTTTTAGTAACAAATGCTCCAAGCCTGGCGCCGCATGCACTATAACGTTT
>JBJMLT010000554.1:0-3902 GCA_045805165.1 Flavisolibacter sp. | reverse complement strand
CACACTTGATATTGTAGTGTTTGGAAATGATGCCTGGCCGGTTGAGATCAAGGACCTTCCTTATTTACAGGTGGGACCATATCACACAAATACAGTTGCGGGACTTGAATTGGATATGGATATTCTCCGAAGAAGAAAAAATCCAAACAAACAGGTATTTATGATCACTGATGGCAAACCTACCTGTTTAAAAATTGGAAAGAGGTATTATAAAAACAGCTTTGGACTGGACAGAAAAGTAACCAGCCGATGCCTTAACCTTGCCACACAGTGCAAGAAACTAAAGATACCTATAACAACATTTATGATCGCCACCGATCCTTATTTACAGAGATTTGTACAGGAATTCACGGAAACCAATAATGGTAAAGCATATTTCGCCAGCCTTGACCGGTTAGGCGCATTTATATTCAGGGATTTTGAAAGCGGTAAAAGAAAAACTGTCTATTAACCCACAGCCAAAATCATAGTTAAACTGCTAAAGCTTAAATTGCATTAAACCATTCAGGTTTTAAATTAATTATACAAAAGCCAAACTTCTTTAGTGAAAAGAACAGAGGTTGATGACAATATGAAAATGGATATAAAAAGAATAAATACTGTCAGGGAATTAAAGGAAGCCCGATATAAGCCTAAAAACATAAAAGAGGAGATCCGCCAGAACCTGATTAGAAAATTAAAGAATAAGGAAGAAACATTTTCCGGCATTATTGGATACGAAGATTCAGTTATTCCAGATGTTGAAAGGGCATTGTTAAGTAAGCATAATATTCTTTTCCTCGGATTACGCGGACAGGCAAAAACAAGGATGGCCCGTCAAATGACTGAGCTGTTAGATGAATATGTACCTGTTATTTCAGGAAGCGATATCAATGATGATCCACTAAAGCCCATTTCAAAATATGCAAGGGATATATTACTCGAGAAAGGTGATGATACACCCATAGAATGGATACACAGGAGCCAACGCTATGGAGAAAAATTAGCTACTCCGGATGTAAGTGTTGCCGATCTTATTGGAGATATAGATCCTATAAAAGCTGCCAATTTACGTTTAAGCTTTGCTGATGAACGTGTTATTCATTATGGGATCATACCTAAAAGTAACCGCAGCATTTTTGTAATCAATGAACTGCCCGATCTTCAGGCCAGAATACAGGTAGCCTTATTCAATATTCTGGAGGAAGGAGATGTACAGATAAGAGGATTTAAATTAAGGTTGCCACTGGATATACTCTTTGTATTTACAGCCAACCCTGAAGATTATACCAACAGAGGATCAATTGTAACTCCTTTAAAAGACAGGATCGAAAGCCAGATATTAACCCACTATCCCAAATCGCTTGAAAATGCATTAGCCATTACAGAACAGGAAGCAGATATTGAGGAAGAACAGAAAGAAAAAGTTTCTGTAAGCGACCTGGTAAAGAGATTAATTGAGCAGGTGGCCTTTGAAGCCCGTGGAAGTGAATTTGTTGATAAGAAAAGCGGTGTAAGCGCAAGATTGACCATATCTGCTTTTGAAAATGCTGTGAGCACAGCAGAAAGAAGAGCGATAGTTAATAATGAAAAGAATACGCATGTATGGATCAGCGATCTTATTGGAATTATTCCTTCCATTACAGGAAAAATCGAGCTGGTATATGAAGGTGAGCAGGAAGGCCCTTACCAGGTAGCCATGAACCTGTTAGATAAATCCATACGATCACAATTCATTCTATATTTTCCGAATCCTGAATCATTAAAGAAAAGAGCTCCGCGAAAAGGTGAGGTTTCTCAAACGGTAGATAATCCTTACCGGTCAATAATAAACTGGTTCGATAAGGGAAACCATATCAATATATTGTTTGGAACTACAGACAGGGATAAGATCAATTTATTGTATAAAATTGATGGGTTGCAGCCATTAGTAAAGAAATATTTCCCTCATGCCAATGAAAAAGAATCGGCATTGTTAATGGAGTTTGTACTTCATGGACTTTCTTCTTATTCAATTATCAGTAAAAAAATATTGGAGACATCGGTGGAGTTTAAGGACCTTATGGGAAGCATGTTGAATATACAGTCTTCGACCACTTTTGAGGATATGGATGATCAGGATTTTAATTAACGTCAATCGTGAATCGTCAATCGTCAATGGTCGGGAATCGGGGGGGTCGGGAATCTTTGGTTGTCAATAGTCAATCGTGAATCGTGAATAAGTCAATAAGTTAAAAGTTAAAACAAAAATGGTCTCAGGATTTAGAAACGATTAGCTGATTAAAATTTAAAGCCGGCGCTTATTCCAGCAAAGAAAACGAAGCCTCCTTCTGTACCAATTAAGGGAGATATAACAATACGGCCAGTGAAACCAGATTCTAGTGGCTGGAATCTATAACCTATGCTTGGCACAATAACCGAACCTGTTACACCACCAAAATCTTCACCTGTAATAGTGACAATTGTAACGCCCAATCCTGTTTCCAGGTAATTCCCTTTTTTGCCAGACAGATAGTTTATCCCAATAGGAAAGGTAAGAACGCCACCACCTGTTCCACCAAAAAATCCTATCCCCAGCCTTCCTCCTATACCAGATTGTTTATTTTGAAAACGCGTATCATAATTTGCAGAAAATACCAAGCCATTTCCACCGAATTCTCCAAATACAGATTGTGCCCTTACTTCTGAATTCTGAGCATTACCGATTTTAAATAGAGTGCAGAATAAAATAGAGATAAGCAGATACTTTTGCATATTAGTTTTAGTTTTGAAGCCTGAATATAATAAATAAAATATCTAAAATATATTTACTTCCCTTTCCAGTTCAATATTGAATTTATTTTTAACAGAGGTGATTATTTCTTCACTTAGATCATATATTTCCTTACCACTTGCGTTTCCATAATTTACAAGTACCAGAGCCTGCTTTGAATAGCAACCTGCATCACCTTTTCTGTAGCCTTTCCAACCACATTGCTCAATAAGCCAACCGGCAGGCAATTTGATGAAACCTTCCTGAGCCGGGAAAAACGGAACTTGTGGAAAGCCTGTCTTTAGAGAGTCAAACAATGCTACGGAAATAACGGGATTCTTAAAGAAGCTACCTGCATTACCTATTTTATCAGGGTCTGGCAATTTTGAAGTACGAATGTTGATGACAGATTGAGCTATTGCTTTTATTGAAAGATCTTTTACGCCCATCCTTTCCAGTTCGTCTTTAATTGCTCCATAGCTGGTGTTAAAAACAGCAATTTTATTTAACCTGAAAGTAACATTAATAATTACGTACCGATCTTTATATATATTCTTGAAAACACTTTCGCGGTAGGCAAACTTACATTCTTCAAGTGTAAATAATCTAATAGTATTTTCCTTTACATCATACGCTTCCAATTCGTGAAACACATCTTTAATCTCTACTCCATAGGCACCAATATTCTGCATAGGAGATGCCCCAACATTTCCGGGAATAAGCGCCAGATTTTCAATACCGGCATAATTATTTTCTACACAATGCATAACCAGATTATGCCAGTTCTCCCCTGCTCCTGCTTTAATGTAAACATGATCATTATCGCTTTTAATGATCTGAATACCTTTTATATTATTCTTTAAGGCGAGTCCCTTAACATCCTTGGTAAATAGTAAATTACTTCCACCTCCTATAATGAGTTTTTTTCCAATCGATTGAGGAACTGACATCAATTCTTCCAATTCAGTCATTGATGTAAATTCCGCAAAGTGTTCAGCTTTTACATTGATGCCAAAAGTATTATATGGCTTAAGGGAAATATTTTCCTGTAATTTCATTTTAAGAAATTCAAATTACCTATTTAAATAGGGTCCACGTCGGGAACAATGATAACATTTCTATACCTTTTATTTGAGTGCAACTTTACAGACTCTTTATTAATATCATCTTT
>JBJMLT010000553.1:0-4616 GCA_045805165.1 Flavisolibacter sp. | reverse complement strand
GTACTTCCGGATCCTAATTGAGAATTGGCAAGGGCTACAATATCTGAGGCAGATGGATCAATTTCTGATTTACCGGTTGCAAGCTTTATTCCGCCGCCTATTTTCAATTCTTGAAAGACCAACTTATTATTTTTATTTAATGAAGATTTTTCAAGCAGGGAAAAATTCACAAGCAATGCAATATCTCCGAGGCCGTTGGATTTCCTCAAGCCATCATCAGATATCTGCTTATTAAAGCTATAGGGAATAAAAGCCAGCACCTGCAACCGTTTCCCAATATTCATTCCACCCCAAATTTCAGTAGATTGAAAATAATCGTTGCTGAACTGAGTTTTATCATTTGCCAGTTGCGTATGATAATGCATATAATGATAACGCATTCCAATAAATGACCTGTCAAACTGGGGTAACATTCCTATATAGTAATTCCCTAGTCCGCATCCGCAAAGATCACATGCATTTGTAGTGCAGGTAATTAATATAATTGTTATTAGTAGATAGAATTTTTTCATTTGTCAGATATTTTTTGAAAATCAATCATCGATCATCAATACTATTTTTAAGATCAAAAGCTAAAAGTCAATAATTCGATGACTGTGGACTTTCGATAGCAGACTAAAACTTGCAAACATGCACATCAGTATCATAGCAAATATCCCCTTTAGCGTTGCTCAAAAGTAAGCCAGGAAGGCTAATTACTAAGGCAGATTACCTAAAGAATCGACTGATATTTGTCATTCTACCAACTGTTAAAAATCATATGTTTTTCTTTAGTACTTGCCAGCTTCTATCTCTTCCCCAAAGCCATCACACAATTAATAATCAGCTTATTTTGAATTTTTTTGCTGAAAGTGGAGGAAAGCTGAGCGTTAGTTTTGTGTTCATAATCCATATCGTTGTGGCCCATATTCATATAAACCATTTTATATTTATTGTTTGTCCATACAACAGGATAATAACCACTATGCCATATTTCATGAAGTTTAGGACCTGTGCCTAACGGAAAGCTTGAGCTGTCTATGGAAAGAAGGATCTTAATATTTGGATTGCTGCGAATATCATTCTTCCAGCTATACCATTCGCTGGGTGTCGAGATAAATGTTTCAGGAAGTCCTTTAGTAAATTTATTTTTTTCTTCTACCTTCAAAATTGCAGATGTGGGCCGCCATGTATTTCCTTTATATTCTCCGGCTCCTATGAATTCATTATGGTACCAATCCCAATTTTGGGGATAGGCCGAAGGAGTTAAGGCAAATCCGGAAAAATGAAATCCCAGCCATGCACCTCCATTCTCGATATATTTTTGAAATGCCAGCCTCTGAGAAGGAGAATCAGGTCTCGTGTCCAGAAAAATGACTAACTGATATTTGGATAAAAATTTCTGATTTAAATTATCCCAATTATTGGTAGAATCATAAGTAAAATGATACTTATTTCCCATTTTAGGAAACCATTGATTGGCCTCGTGAACAAAACTAATATGAGCAGCATCCTGCTTAGCAGTGTAAAAACCTATTACATGAAATAAATTATCCTTACTCTGTGCATATATAGAAAAAGAAAATAAACCGGAAAAGAACAACAAGAATATCTTATTCAACTTAATGGATCTTTTTAATAATTTCTATTCATTAGCTAATAAGCTACTTCGCTAATCAGCTAATTTTTAATTTATTTACTTCAAAATTGCACTTATCAACGAATAACTTTGCTATTGCTGCAAGATCCTGGTATACTATAGGCTTTGTAAATATTTCTACATTCCACTCATTTGCAAATTGTTTTTCTGATTCGTTGGTAGATGTAGTGAACAATACTATTGGTATATTTTTTAATTTCTCATTGGTTTTTATTTTAATCAGTGTTTCCTTACCATTGAGCACTGGCATATTGATATCAAGAATAACGAGACAGGGCTTTGTATTAGTTTTCAGCATTTCTTCCAAAATATTCAATGCTTCCTGACCATTCGGAGCATGAACGACCTGAATATGGTCGTGCTTTTCAAAAACCTGCTGAACCATAAACAGATCATCCAGGTCATCCTCCGCATATAATATTGAATGTTTATTTGTCATACCGGATCAGTTCAGAAATATTCGATCTTAATATCAATTTTATCCGAAAGCTGTATAGCGGCCGTTTACCGAATATTGATCTTTTACTTTATTGGGTTCATCCCAATTAAGGGCCAAAATGGATTTAATTGCGAGTGTATACTCTTTGATATCGGATGATTTTATTAAAAATAAATGCGCTCCCATTTCATAGGCAGTTTGAATATTTGCCTGCCGGGTAGTAGATGAAAAAACAATAACCGGCAGATCTTTAAGTCTTGGATTGGATCTGATTTCAATAAGGCATTCCAATCCATTTTTATAGGGCATGTCAAGATCCAAAAAAAGAAGATCAGGATAAAAATTCTGTAATAATGAAATTAATTGAATGCCATTGCTGACAAATTCTAATTTTACTTTTTCATTTACTTCCTGCACGATCTGATTGAAGATGTATCTGTCATCTTCATCGTCATCAGCCAATATGATGGATGTAATAACAGGTTTCCCTGTCTTTTTGGGCAATGAATTCATGGTTAAGGTGTTCTTGGTGTACAAATCTGGGTCCTTCACAGGATGTCAACAGTCTGGGCCAGCCAGTATAAAAGAATGAGTCGTCAAATATACTTAAGGCCTGATTATTTATTATTGTATTTGTTTTCGTATTGATTTTCTAACATCTTCATTGCAGTGTCCGATAAACTGGTCAATTATACCTTCCATCTGTTTAATATCTAATGGCTTAGTAATAAAGCCTGCGCTATAATGCAAAGCAAAATCCCTATCGTTCGGCAAAGAAGAGGTTGTAAACAATACAACCGGCGTAGAGGAATAACTGTCTAAATTTCTAAGGCGTTTTAATATATCTTTTCCGTTGAGCCCCGGCATATTAATATCTAATATTATCAGGCATGGCGAAAAATCTTTTTCTATAGGATTAACAAGGAAATTAAAAGCATGTGAGCCATCCATAAAAGTGATGAGCTCAACATTTTTCGTATACTGTTCAAACGATTGTTCAACCAATGCTAGGTCATCCGGATCATCGTCTGCATAGATAATGTAGTTTTTTATAGTGGCAGGTTTAGTCATAAAGTTCGGCTGGTAAACGAATATAAGAAAAACAGGAATTTAAATTACACCAGATATTTTAAATTCATCTGCTCAAGATAAGGATCAAGGAAGGTAGTGGAATTGAAATAATTGATCTTTAAAATGTGGCGCCTGTATTCCCTATAATAAAGCTCTACATAAAAGCTGTCCACCTGATATAAAAGAATATCCAGTGCACCAGCTTTGCGTTTACCTATATAGGTTCCTTCTTCATAAATTATATCGACCTGCTCCCATTCAGGAAGCTTTTTAAATTCCTTCAGCGTCATAACTCATCCCTCCCCGCACCAAAAGTCACAAAGATCGTGCAGCCTTTATTTTCAGTAATAGAAAGAATGAAAAACATACTATGCCAAATGTAATAGTAATATGTTATTGAACAAAGAGACTGGCATTTTTATACTTTATAGTTATTCAGGAGGCTGGGAAAAACGGGGGTCTTTTATAAAAGTTGAGTCTGTTAAGGTCTGCAGAAACGCAGTTATATTCTGAATGTCTTCAGTGTTCAAACGTATGCCATTTATTAGTAAAGGATCGAGAGTTTGGCTATAAGTTATACCAGATTGATAATGTTCTAATACCTGGGAAAGGAACCAGAAGCGGCCATCATGCATATAAGGAGCGGTTATCGCTACATTCCTTAAAGATGGAACTTTGAATTTAAGTGAATCTGAACCTGAGCCGGTTATTTTCATTCGTCCGATATCTTTCAGAAAAGGACTTAAAGGCAGTCCATTATTCCTGTAACTGAGATCTGTAAATAAGGGTTCTTTATGACAGGTGGAACATTTTGCCTGAAATGCGGTATACCCATTTTGTTCCTGTAGGGTAAAACTGGCTTCACCCCTTTTTACCTTATCATATTTGCTGTTAGCCGACACAAGAGAAACTGTAAATTGTGTAATTGCCTTCAACATTCTTTGACTATTGATGTCTTCATCACCAAAAGCTGATTTGAACATTTGTTTGTATATGGCGTCAGCTTTAAGTTTGGCAATTACATTATCTATGGTCTCAGCCATTTCATTAGAAGCAGTTATAGGAGCTAATGGTTGAACTTCAAGATTATTTACTCCGCCATCCCATTGAAATTCCTTTTGCCACGCCAGGTTGGAAAGGGCAGGAGCATTACGGTTAGTAAAGCTGTTATTGAAGCCATGACTTAGATCGTGCGCATAAGTAGCAAAGGCATCGAATTGCTGATGGCAGGAAGAACATGGAAAATTACCATCTTTAGATAATCGTCCATCATAGAAGAGCTTGCGACCTAAAGCAATTCCTTCGTTTGTTAATGGATTATTTGCAAAATTATACAAGGTTTGAGGAAATCCGGCAGGCACAATAAAATTTACTTTTGCTGGCCCGGAAGATGGTAATGAAGCATCCGACTTTTTACATGATTGTAAAATATAGGAATAGCCTGCAACAATAATAATCAAGGATAAT
>JBJMLT010000552.1:0-3012 GCA_045805165.1 Flavisolibacter sp. | reverse complement strand
TTTCAGCACAACATTGTCAGGCGGGGTAATTTTTGAAGCTTCTTCTACCAGGTCTCCATACATTAATTTTCTGTCTGATCCTTTATGGTAAATAACACCATTTTCTGCTCTGCATTCGGTCACAGGAACGTTCCACTTTTTTGCAGCAGCTTCTTTTAGCATTTCACGGGCAGTGGCACCTGTTCTCATTAAAATTTTATAAGCTCCTCGAACAGAGGAACTGCCACCTGTTACCTGAGATCCATATTTATTTTGATCACCGGGTGCAAACAATATGCTTACATGGTTTAGATCTACTTCTAATTCTTCTGCTATCATTTGAGGAATGGCCTGAAAAGCCCCCTGACCCATTTCTGCACGGTGACATAAAATAGTTACTTTCCCGGATTTATCTATAGATACCCAGGAAGTAAGAGCTATGCCTTGTTGATCTGCATTTTCTCCGGAAATGATCTTGCCTGTTTTTGCAAACGATGGAAAATAAAATCCAATTGTTAAAGCCGCCCCGGATATCCCGGATAAGCGAATAAATTTTCTGCGTGAAATATCCTGAATGGTTTTCATGTTAAGTTTTTTAATGAGTGGAAACTTTCGACATCATGGCGGCAGCAGTCTTAATAGCTTTTCTGATTCTTGGATAAGTACCGCATCTGCATAAATAACCTTGCATAGAAGTATCTATATCTTTATCGCTGGGGTTCTGATTTTTTTTTAGTAAGGCAGCAGCAGCCATAATCTGTCCGCTTTGGCAGTATCCGCATTGTGGAACCTGTTCATCAAGCCAGGCTTGCTGTACCGGATGATTATTATCCGGCGAAAGGCCTTCGATAGTTACAATTTTTTGATTGACAGCCGAAGAAACAGGAATGGAACAGGATCGTACAGGATTGCCATTTAAATGTACAGTGCACGCACCGCATTGGGCAATGCCGCAACCATATTTGGTACCTGTTAAATGGACCAGATCCCTTATCACCCACAATAAAGGCATTTTAGGATCAGCTTCTACAGTTACGCTATTTCCATTGATTTGCAAAGTATAGGAAGACATAAGCAGAATTTATTGAGGAGGCATTAAGTTACGAATTCCTTCCATCACAATAAAAATTTATATAACCACCAATCATAAAACAAATACAGAATACTGAATAAAGAATACTGAATAAAGAATAAAGAATATTGAATAAAGAATAATGAATATTGAATAAAGAATGATGAATAAAGAATGATGAATAAAGAATGAAAAATATATAACTAGTAAATGCTTCATTAAGTAGTAAATGATTGACCTAAGTTCCCCCCATAGGGGGACAGGGGGTGATTCCCCCTTTAGGGGGACAGGGGGTGATTCCCCCTTTTGGGGGACACGGGGTGTTGTAAAAAAAACAGCCGCTTTTCAGCGGCTATTTAATTCTTTGTCAGACAATCTGGATGTTCTTGTTCTTTGGTTTTTCGGACTTTTGGATTTTGTTGGTTTTTCTCTGGATTGCTTGGTTAATTTTTTTGGTTTTTCTTTTGGATCTGGACTCTTTTGGTTTTTCAGGTATTGGATATCGCCCCTTCTTGAATACAAATATGCTAAACACTTTCCCCAACCTAAAATCTATTCGATAATCGTCATTTTAAGGGGGTTAAACGTCACATTTATCCGATGAAGAGAAAGTTAAAAGTCAAAAGTTAAATACATCCCATCAGGATCAATCCATCCTATAGGATTTAATACTTTTTTTGTTGGTTATAATACCTGACTGCATTTACAATTTTTTACTTTTTACTTTTAACTTTTAACTTATTTTGAATCATGAATAATATTTATTCAGAAGGAATGATGTTGCTGATAAATAAACCGTTCCAGTGGACCTCCTTTGATGTGATCAGAAAAATAAGATACCTCACAAAAACAAAAAAAGTAGGTCATGCCGGTACCCTTGATCCTTTGGCGACCGGGCTTCTTATCGTTTGTACAGGCAAATTCACTAAAAAGATCAATGAATTTATGGCTCAGGAAAAAGAATATACTGGTACCATTACCCTTGGTGCAACAACACCTACTTATGATCTGGAATCAGATCCTGTTCCTTTCGGTTCATTCGGCGCTCTTTCATTAAATGATATCGAAAAAGCTGCGCAATCTTTTAAAGGACACATAATGCAGGTTCCTCCTATTCACTCAGCAATAAAAAAAGAAGGAAAAAGAGTATATGAGATGGCAAGAAGAGGAGAGGAGGTAAAATTAGAAGCCAGGCCTGTACTTATTTCTGAATTTGATATTACAAAGGTTGAATTGCCTGAAGTTAGTTTTCGGGTGGTTTGTTCAACCGGAACTTATATCAGAAGTCTTGCTAATGATATCGGATTAAAATTAGGTACCGGCGGATATTTAAGCAGCTTGTGCAGGACAAGAATTGGAAGTTTTGATCTTAAAGAAGCAATGAGCATTCAGGAATTTGAGAGCCAATTTTTAAATGAACATCAGAAGGGATAATCAATGCCTAATTGTAATTGACCACTGGTTAATTTCCATCTATAGAACCATTTATTTTGTTCTTCGATATTTTCTGGACTAGGATTTTTTACTTTATACGCATAGTCCAGACGACCTTTCAAAAAGCCGAAATCAATTCTCACTCCTGTACCTGTACCTATAGCTATATCCTTCCATAATTTTCCTGGCCTGAATTCTCCATCAATGAAATCGGGATTGGCTCTTAAGAACCAGATATTGCCCATATCTATAAATAATGCTCCTTCTACATTGAACCCAAAAAGCCGCGTCATGTAATACCTGTATTCCAGGTTCGATTCTAAACGTATATCACCAAATCGGTCCGGAACCTGGTTTGATGCGTATGATAAAATAGTTGAACCTGGACCTAATTTTCTCAATGGCCATGCTCGCATGCTATTAGGGCCACCTCCATAATATTCGCGGAAAAAGGGCAGATAAAGATTATTCTTGTTATGACTGGATGGTAGCTCATAGCCTATCCCCCCAAATACCCTCCATGCAAT
>JBJMLT010000551.1:0-2102 GCA_045805165.1 Flavisolibacter sp. | reverse complement strand
TAAGCCATTTGTCAATCTCTTTCATTTTTTCAATTTCTAGTGAGTAGTAAATTTCCCTGCCATGTTGTTCCTGTTTTACCAGTTCACATTCTGTAAGTATGCGAAGGTGTTTGGAAACAGATTGTCGGGTTGTGTTGAAGTTGTCAGCAATAGCGTTCGGTGTCATTGACTGCAGTGCAATTAATGCAATAATGGCCCGCCTTGTAGGGTCGGCTATTGCCTGAAAAATGTCTCGCCGCATATTGTTCATTTTTTTGTTTGCGAAGCCAATCGGTTGCAAATATATGTGCAACTAATCGGTTTCGCAAATAATTATTGAGATATTTTCAATTTTTCTTAACTTATATTACTAAGCATCTTATTTAAACCCTCCCTTAAGCCGCACCATTTATTCACTTTTTTATTATTCTTCAATCAAAACCTTCTGTTATGAAAAAAGCTCTATTTTTTACATTATCAGCATTGTTGATTTCGTTTGGACTATTTGCCCAGTCTTGGAATATTACAGGTAATAACAATGCTACCCCTACTTCTATTTTAGGAAACACAAATGCAGTTCCTCTTCGATTATTTACAAAAAATGTTGCAAGAATTGTTATTGATACCTTTGGATTTGTGGGCATCAATTCCGCCCATCCGGTTTCTACATTGGATGTTAGGGGAACACAATTTCTGAGTGGACAGTTGAAGTTTGGTACAGGTGCACATAATATTCAGTTTGCCAATCCTACCGCTACAGCGAATAAGCCTATGATGCTAATGTTCACAGCCGGCCCAATTAATCCACCCCGAATGGTGATCTCCCATTCAACTACTTTATCCAATGTAGGATTGCAGTTTGATGATGCTACCAAAAACTTTAATTTTTTAGGAGGTGGATTTAATGTACTTACTGTTGGCGTAGGATCGCTTAATGTAGGTATTCATACTAATGCTCCTGGATTTCCTTTAAATTTTGATAATTTATTGGGGGATAAGATTTCTCTTTGGGGTAATGCTGGGAACCATTATGGATTTGGTATACAAGCTAATACACTTCAGATTCATACTGATATTTCCAGTTCTGATATAGTATTTGGATATGGTCAAAGCAGTGCTTTAACTGAAAATGTACGGATGAAAGGTAATGGAGAAACCGATTTTGGAGGTGTTGCTGCTCCAAATCCCTACCGTGTATTTATTAATCATAATTTTGGAGGGTATGGCTTAGGCATTCAAGAATCGGGTTCATCTAATTATTGGGAATTGTACCACCACTCTGGTAGTAATAATTTGAATTTATTTTATGATAATAATTGGATAGGTACATTTGACCATACCAGTGGTGCTTATTCGGCGCTTTCAGATGCCCGGCTAAAGACCAATATCAAGCCAATGGAGTCAGTGCTTGACAAAATCAATCAATTAAAAGCTTCTTCCTATCAATTTAAAGATGCACAGAACAAGCAATTTTATGATGGTTTTATTGCTCAGGATGTTATGAAAGTGTTCCCAAATCTGGTAACACATAATGTACAAAAAGAAAGGAATGTAGATGTTTATACTATGAATTATTCAGGCTTTGGAGTTATTGCAGTAAAAGGCATCCAGGAACTTCAGGATAAAATTAGAAAAGATGAAGAAATTTCAGCAAAGCAACAGGATGAAATTGAATTGCTAAAAGATAAAATTACAAAGTTGGAAAGTATTATAGATAAACTGGCACCTGGTCAGTTTCAGAATGTAAATGGAGGCGCTTCCCTTCAGCAAAACTCTCCTAATCCTGTTAGAAGTTCAACCAGCGTTGGATATAACATTCCTGCCAATAATGGATCAGCTCAGTTACAATTAATAGATAACCTGGGAAGGACAGTTAAAACCATCCAGCTTACTTCTTCAGGAAGGATTAACCTGGACCTTTCTTCACTTAGCAGCGGCACTTATACATATTCACTGGTTGTAGATGGTAAAGTAGTAGAAACAAAAAAATTAGTAAAAGCAAGTGAATAATTAAGATAGTAAGCCGTTGATAAATTATTTATTAACTTATTTATACAAATTCCTACTCTTTAAAGATCAAATTCACTGCCCTGATTTATTACTATTAACGACCTCTGTACAAC
>JBJMLT010000550.1:0-8438 GCA_045805165.1 Flavisolibacter sp. | reverse complement strand
GGAGTATGGACCATTGTAAGACATATGTATCCGGATGCTAATATTCCGGTTGTACAGCTAAGTATTGATTTTACAAAAGGTCCTGAATTCCATTTCGAACTGGCAAAAGAATTGTTCGGCCTTAGAAAGAAGGGTGTTTTAATTATCGGAAGCGGAAATATGGTACATAATCTTAGAATGGTATCATGGGAAATGATTAATGGAGGAGGTTACGACTGGGCCTTGCAAATGAATGATAAGTTTAAGCATTTCATAGCCAATGGAGAATTTGATCGGTTAATAAATTATCAGTCTCTGGGCCGCGAGGCTTTACTTGCTGTGCCAACGCCGGAGCATTATTTGCCCTTGATGTATACCTTAGGTTTAAAAGGAAAAAACGAGGAAGTAAGCTTTTTTAATGATAAGGCAGTGGGTGGATCTTTAACCATGACTTCAGTAAAGATCGGGTAGGTGAATTCATTTTTTTTGAACAGATGAGTTCGATGTTATAACATTGAGTATATTTGAATAACCAATAAAACAAATTTTAAACCTATAAATTATGGCAATTAAATGGAAAGTAGATCCTGCGCATTCAGAAGTGCAGTTCAAGGTGAAACATTTGATGATTACAACAGTTACAGGCTATTTTAAGAAATTTGATCTCACTGTTGAAACAGATTCAGATGATTTTAACACAGCAAAAAATATAATATTTACAGCCGATATAGATTCTATTGATACTAATAATGCGCAAAGAGATGCGCATCTTAAATCTGCAGATTTCTTTAACTCCGAAAAGCATGATAAATTGAATTTTTCAGGTAAGAAGTATGAAGCTAAAGGAGATGAAGCTAAACTTCATGGAGACCTTACAATACGCGGTGTTACTAAACCTGTTACATTAAATGTTGAATTTGGAGGCATTGTAAAGGATCCTTATGGACAGACGAAAGCTGGATTTACAGTTACCGGTAAAATTAGCAGGAAGGAATTCGGACTGGTTTGGAGCGCTGTAACTGAAGCCGGCCAGGTAGTAGTAGGTGATGATATAAAAATCAATGCAGAGGTTCAATTGATTAAACAAGGATAATTAACTCGAATCTTTTAAAAGGTGCTGTAATTACATGCACCTTTTTTATTTCTGAAAAGTCTCTTTATTGTAAAAAATACTTGCCTTTTTAATTTTTAACGTTTGATCAATATAATAATATTTTCAAACACTTACCTTAGCCCGCTATGACAGTAGAACAAATAGAAACATTTTTAGCCAAAGAGACCATTCCTCAAGGAAAGATTATACGATTTGAATTAAAGAAAAGAAACCCGGTTCGTGGAATTATTGTTCAGGGAAGGGATTATAATGACTTGAAAGCTAAGAACTTCTGGAGAATTGTTACCCAAACCAATTTAGCAGCTTTTCAAAAATCTCAGGATATCAATCTCGCTAAGATTTTCAGTGGTTCAGACTTTGCCAAGCTTTCGCTTGTAAGCAATAAAGCTGAAGATTAATAGCTCAGCCACGATCTTTATTATTTGCCTCTGATGGTATTCAAAATGCCGTTAATGAGGCTTTTTTGCTATATGTTCCATAATCTTTATTGCATGTTCGCGCGAATTTTCAATAAATAATCTGTGAGTATTCATACCTCCGCATATCACTCCGGCCAGATAAATGTCAGGCTGATTACTTTCGTGAGTGTCTTCATTATAAACAGGCTTTTGTATTCCATCATTACTTAGTTCTATTCCTATTCGGCTCAAAAAATTCAGATCAGGTTGATAACCTGTCATAGCTATTACCCAATCATTTTCTAAAGTTATTTTTCCTGCGGGTGTTATTATATCTACTTCCTTTTCTCTTATCTCTGTTATCTCAGATAAAAAATAAGCCTTAATGGAACCTTCTTTTATTCTGTTCTCAATGTCGGGCTTTACCCAGTATTTAACTCTTTGTCCAATTTCCGAATCTCTGATAACCATTGTTACTTCTGCTCCTTTTCTCCATGTTTCAAGTGCCGCATCTACACCTGAATTCATGGCTCCAACAACAATAACCTTCTGAAATGAATAAAAGTGTGGGTCCTTGTAATAATGTCTAACCTTGGCTAATCCTTCTCCAGGCACATTGAGCATATAAGGAATATCATAAAATCCGGTTGCAATTACCACATTTCCTGCTTCATAAGATTGCTTGTCGGTTTTTACTTTATACCCATCTGCATTTTTTATCACCTCAATAACTCTTTCAAACAAATTGATCCTGATTTTATTATCTAAAGCCACTCGGCGGTAATATTCAAGTGACTCTGCACGTGTAGGTTTTGCATTATTAGATACAAAAGGTACATTCCCGATTTCTAATCGCTCTGAAGTAGAAAAAAAGGTCATATTCACAGGATAATTATAGAGCGAGTTCACTAATGTTCCTTTCTCTATTATTAAATAATCTAATTCTCTCTTTTTAGCCTCTAGTGCACAGGCTATTCCTATCGGTCCGCCGCCAATAATGATCACCTTAAAATTTGTCTTGCTCAAATCCCTTTATTTATGTAAAAATACCAGAACCCTTCAACAAATTCTCTTGTCAACTTTTCAACTTTCCAACAGAAACCTCAAACCTCAAACTCAAACTTCAAACCTCAAA
The DNA here is from genome assembly GCA_045805165.1 of Flavisolibacter sp. Classification (GTDB taxonomy): domain Bacteria; phylum Bacteroidota; class Bacteroidia; order Chitinophagales; family Chitinophagaceae; genus Flavisolibacter. Next base: position 5,812 of record JBJMLT010000550.1, on the reverse strand, counting down.
CTCTCTTAATGCAAATATTCCTTTACTGTAAGAACATCGTATATTGTAAACCCAAAATGCTTTGTTGTTGAAATATCTAGTGCTGGGACTATCAATTTTTTTTCTTTCTTGTCAGGCTATTGGTCAAAAGAAGAATGCTTCTTTTGAATATCATATCCACCGTACCAATTCACCGATTGTATTGGATGGTTATCCTAATGATGCTGCCTGGCAAACAAGTCAGATGGCTTCTAATTTCTTTATGGTCCTTCCAATGGATACCGGCTCCGCACGTATGAGAACAGACGTTGAAATGTGCTACGATGATCATAATATTTATCTTCTGGCCATATGTTATACTAACGGGATGGATATGGTGGAATCATTACGCAGGGATTTTGCCTTTCAGAAGAATGATAATTTTCTTGTTTTTATTGACCCCTTTGAAGACCAGACAAACGGTTTTTCATTTGGTGCCAATGCAGCAGGAGCGCAGTGGGATGGACTAATGTATGAAGGTGGTAAAGTAGACCTTAGCTGGGATCATAAATGGAAGTCTGTCGTCAGACATTTTTCTGATAGGTGGGTATTGGAAATATCCATTCCATTTAAAACACTTCGCTATAAAAAGAATAGTGCTTATTGGGGCATAAATTTTAGTCGCAATGATCTCAAGACAACAGAGAAATCAAGTTGGGCGCCAGTGCCAAGACAATTTCCAACAGCTTCACTGGCATATACCGGGACTTTGGTTTGGGATCAACCGCCACCTTCGTATGGACCGAACATTTCAATTATTCCCTATGTTTTAGCAGGAGTTAATAACGATTATGAATCGGGAAAATTAAAAGATTTCAAACGTGAAATAGGAGGTGATGCAAAAATATCTGTTACTTCTTCATTGAATCTGGATCTTACAGTAAATCCGGATTTTTCTCAGGTTGATGTGGATAAGCAGGTAGCAAACTTGAGCCGCTATGAATTATTCTTTCCTGAAAAAAGACAGTTCTTTCTGGAAAATGGAGACCAGTTCAACAATTTTGGATATCCTTCTATAAGGCCCTTCTTTTCGAGAAGGATTGGACTGGGAGTACCTATAGAATTTGGAGCGCGACTTAGCGGAAAGCTTGACAAAAATTGGAGGATAGGAGCAATGGATATGCAAACAAATAATGTTTCGGAAATTGCTCTGCCCGAACAGAATTTTTCAGTGCTCGCATTGCAAAGAAAAGTATTTGCACGGTCTAACATTGGCTTTTTGATTATAAACAAGCAATCGCTGAATTATAATACTATTAAAGATTCATCGCTTCCAATTTATTCTCAATTCAACAGGAATATTGGTTTTGAATACAACCTTGCCTCGGCAAATAATATTATTACCGGGAAAGCATTGTTTTTAAAATCATTTAGTCCCGGAAGCCACGGTAATGACTTTGTTCAGGCCGGACATCTTCAGTATGCTAGTCGTAAATGGGCAGTTTATACTCAATATGAATTTGTGGGACAGAATTATAATGCGGAAGTAGGCTATGTTCCCAGGAAAGGATATTTTAAAGTTAATCCGCAGATAGCTTATATATTTTTTCCTAAAGCAGGACCTATTCTTACTCACAGCCCTCAGATCAATTCAGTATTTTATTTTGATCCTTCATTCAAAAGAACAGATGATGAAACAATTATTTCTTATCTCTTTACTTTTCGTTCAAAGGCAACTTTAACTCCCGTATTTCTGAATGATTATGTGCAGTTATTGTTTCCATTCGATCCAACGAATACAGGGAAAGATTCTTTAGCAACCGGAACTAAACATCGATTCAATACTGCAGGTATTGATTACGTATCAAAACCCCAAAGCTTATTTACCTACGATTTTTCATTCAGGTATGGTGGGTATTATGCAGGTGGAAGAAAAACAACCTTTAATTATAATTTTGGATATAGGTTTCAGCCCTACGTAAATATTACTGTCAGCACAAGTTATAACGATCTTCAATTGCCTGCTCCATGGAACAGAACAAGATTCTGGCTAATAGGTCCAAGGATTGATGTCACATTCACCAACACATTATTTTTTACAACCTATATTCAGTACAACCAGCAATTAAGGAATACAAATATCAATGCTCGTTTGCAATGGCGATATAAGCCAGCATCAGATCTGTTTTTAGTATATACAGATAATTATCTTACTGTTCCCTTCGCGATCCGCAACCGCGGATTTGTAATAAAATTCAATTATTGGTGGAGCCTTTAGAATTTGAGATTTGAAATCTTAAATTTCAAATTTCAAATTTCAAATTACTTCTATAACCATCGCCGATGCCCCGCCTCCTCCATTACAAATTCCCGCTCCGCCGATCTTTGCTTTATTCTGCCTTAATACATTAATTAATGTAACAATTATCCTTGCACCGCTACAGCCTAATGGATGACCAATAGAAACAGCGCCTCCATGAACATTTACTTTCGATGGCTCTAATTTCATTTTCTTGGAATTCACTATGCCAACAACACTAAAGGCTTCATTTAATTCCACGTATTCTATGTCTTTCATTTTTAATCCAGCCTTCTCTACAGCTTTTGGCAACGCAATGCTTGGGGTAGTAGTAAACCAGATTGGGTCCTGTTCTGCATCAGCGTAAGATCTTATAATAGCCAGCGGTTTTAAATTTAATTCCTTTGCTTTTTCACTACTCATTAGTACAAGGGCAGCCGCTCCATCATTCATTGTGCTTGCATTGGCGGCAGTTACTGTTCCTTCTTTTCCAAAGGCAGGCTTTAACGAAGCAATTTTATCAAACTTAACGTTCCAGGGTTCTTCATCTTTATTTATTACAACAGGATCTCCTTTTTTTGAAGGAATTGTTATCGGTACCACTTCATCAGTGAACTTTCCTTCATCCCATGCTGCCTGACTGCGTCTATAGCTTTCAATGGCAAATGCATCTTGTTCCTCCCGGCTAATTTTATTCTCAGATGCACAAATATCTGCTGCGCATCCCATAGCCTGATTATTATAGCAATCGGTAAGTCCATCTTTTGCCAATCCATCTATTACAGAGCTATTCCCATATTTATTTCCCCAGCGTAAGCTTTCAAGATAAAAAGGCACGGAGCTCATATTTTCCATTCCTCCTGCAACAATAATATCAGCATCTCCTAATAGAATGCTTTGCGCACCTTGTGCAATGGCTTTCATTCCACTTGCGCAAACTTTATTTATAGTAGTGCAAATAACTTTGTCTGGAAGGCCGGCACCTTTTGCTGCCTGTCTTGCGGGTGCTTGTCCTAAATTCGCTTGAAGCACACAACCCATTAAAACTTCATCTATTGATTCAGGTTTAATCCCTGCTTTTTCAACGGCTGCTTTTATGGCAATCGCACCCAGGCGGGTTGCAGAAATATCTTTTAATGATCCTCCAAAAGAACCTATAGGAGTACGAACTGCAGAAATAATATAAACTTCTCTCTTCATATAAATTTATTGCGCCGCAAAGATAGGAAATCAATATGCCAAATCGTCAATCGTCAATGATCTGGAATCGTGTTATCGTGAATACTTTTTATAAGTCAAAAGTTAAAAGTCAAAACCAATAGCTGTAGATTTGCTCTGTTTTTAGTTAACAAGTTAACAAGTTAACAAGTTGACAAGTTGACAAGTTAACAACGAATTCCAAAACCTATAAAACAAACTGCATTAAAGTCTTGCAGCTAGCAGCTAGAGGCTAGCAGCCTTCTCCCAATTCCCCATATAACATACTAAAAGCGTTCACACTCCTCATTAAAAGCGTTCATTATCTAACTATCAGCTATTACATATTCATTAATCCTCCAACTATAACCCTACAAACCTCCATTTCATCTCTACCCTTTAACATTAAAATGCTAACCACCAAATATGGCATATCTATTTATCTCTGTGCATAATTAGACCTCTCACCAGATATGCCATATTTCATCACCCTTTTCTACTCTTTTGTCTCTTTCTCCTCTTTCATCTCTTAGCAATAGTACACAGTAAATGGAAAAGAAATTAAAAGGAAAAAGGAAAAAGCAAACCCCTCTTTTGTCTCTTTCTCCTCTTTCATCTCTTAGCAATAAAAAACACCAAACCTAAAACACTTATTGGTTTTGACTTTTAACTTTTGCCTTATAGAACTATTCACGATCCCACGATTCCCGATCATTCACGATTGACGATTGACGATTCACGATACTTCACTCTTAAAACAATCATTAAAATATCCACCAGTAAAGAAAATCCATTCGTGGAAATGATAGGGATATCCGATCTTTTGACACCATAGATGATCCAAAGAATTTGTCCGGTTAGTAAAACTAAAAGCATAATAATCGATACATCGTCTGCCTTTTTATTCTTAATTGTTTTTATTACTTGTGGCACCAGCGATGTTGCTGTGCAAATTCCTGCTCCAATTCCAATAAGCTCTGTCCAGTTCATAGGCTTGTTATTAAGCAATTAAACAGCCAAAACTGCTTTAGGTTTTATGGCCTTAGTCCGCTAATTTTGCCCCGCTTATTCCAAAATAATTTTAATGAGACAGATTCCTTTTCGTGAAGCCCTTCGTGAAGCAATGACTGAAGAGATGAGACGCGATGATCGGGTATTCTTAATGGGTGAAGAAGTAGCAGAATATAATGGTGCTTATAAAGTAAGTCAGGGTATGCTTGCTGAATTTGGGCCTCGAAGGGTAATTGATACGCCTATTTCCGAATTAGGATTTGCTGGTGTAGGTGTCGGTGCCGCTCAAAATGGACTTCGCCCCGTAATTGAGTTTATGACATGGAATTTTGCAGTTCTTGCTCTCGATCAAATATTAAATACAGCTTCTAAGATGTTGGCCATGAGCGGTGGTCAGCTTAATTGTCCTATTGTTTTCCGTGGTCCGGGTGGTTCTGCCGGACAGCTGGGCGCTCAACACTCCACAGCGTTTGAAGCCCTTTATGCAAATATTCCAGGTATTAAAGTAGTTTCCGTAAGTAATGGATACGACGCCAAGGGATTACTAAAACAAGCCATCCGCTATGAAGAAGATCCTGTCATATTTATGGAAAGTGAAGTAATGTATGGAGATAAAAGCGAAGTGCCGGAAGAGGAATATTACATTCCTTTAGGAAAAGCTGATGTAAAAAGACAGGGTAGGGATGTAACCATCGTTTCTTTTAATAAAATGATGAAAGTAGCCATGGGCGCTGCTACTGAATTGGATAAGGAAGGAATAAGCGCTGAAGTTATTGACCTACGTACAATTCGTCCCCTGGATTGGATGACCATTCTTGAAAGTGTCAAAAAAACCAACCGCCTTATCATCATTGATGAAGAATGGCCCTATGCTTCTGTATCTTCAGAAGTAGCTTACCGCATACAAAAAGAAGGTTTTGATTATTTGGATGCTCCCGTAAGAAGACTTACCGCAGCAGATGCTCCATTACATTATGCAGCTAATCTTGTCGCTGCAGCATTGCCGGATATAGCAAGAACAGTGAAGCTTGTGAAAGAAGTAATGTACCTTAAAAAGTAATTTCTGCTTGCTTTTGATGACATCTCTCCCCGAATTGAGGAGATTGCACCAATATTGTGTGTAAGTTACACAACTCATTCATTCTCACACTTAATTGTTTTAAAAAATACTTTAAAATAAGTTTTGAAAATCCGTTTTAACCCCCCATCTTTGTCATGGTTTTTCATAGGATATTGGATTTTACACGAGGCTGGATTTCTATCCGGCCTTTTTATTTCCCCTACTTCTTTCTAACAATTGAATACTTCTGAATTGTAAAAACCATACAATTTACGTAATACAATTTC
>JBJMLT010000549.1:0-3423 GCA_045805165.1 Flavisolibacter sp. | reverse complement strand
TTCTATTTGCTTCAAATTGCTGAAAGGTTTTGGATACTACCTGTGGATCAAATTTTTCAAACATTGTTTGATACGAAATATAACTTATGCTAAAGCTACCGGTTGTGTATGGATTATACCTGTGCAGGCCGGAATTATTGCCTGTGTCTTTATATAATTCCGAATAATTCTTATCGTAAGTTTTATCCCACGTTATATCAATGTTCAGATCTCGTACCGGAGAAACCTGTGCGGATATATTTAAATGCTGATTGAATCTTTGCTGTATTAATGCATTAAAAAGAGAATCTCGGGTTAATAGGCCTTTCTGTCCTAGTTTGTTAATATAACTTGTATCTGGTTGCGAGCCAAATATAAATCCCCAGCCAGGATTTCCACTTCTTAAATTTCTTCCCAATGCCTGCGTACTATCTAAATATCCGGGCAATAACGTTCCAAGATCTTCAGAATACTGTACACCCACATGTTTTACCGATGTAAGCAAACGGGCAAAAACCTTTGGGATCATTCCAATTTCCTTTGCTTCTTTTGGAGGTTGCTTATTTTTATTTTTGGCAGCAGTGTCCTTTAGAATAGGTTGCTGCTGATTTTTTTCCGTAGGTGGAGGAGCATTGCTGTACACTGATCTTAAGAATTTCCATTTGTTATAAAGACGATCAAATTGAAAATCACCGGTAATAGTAGTAGTTGCACCATTCAATAATGTATTACCTAATCCTACATCTATAAGTGAGGCAGCCAGCCAGTCATACTTTGCTGTATAAGTGCCGCGTATAATGGTCCAATCGAGTAAAGGAATTTTTGTAGTGGGCAGATTGTAAGATAAAGTAGCTTCCTGATGGAAGTGAGTATTCCTTCCACCTTTCAATAAATTATTTATTACAGAATCCTTTTTTGCTTTTGTATCTATTCTGCCAAAAGGTTCATCAACTCTGGCATTATTAACTGCATTGTAATCAAGAGTAATGGACCTTGTTAAATCCCACCTCAGATTGTAATACCTGTCAAAATAAAAGAACTTGTCATAAGTTTCCGGAAGTTTGTAGGGACTTCCTACATTTCGGGAACGGAGACTACCAAACTGACGGAACAGATCAGCCTTAAATGAAAGCAGGTTCGGTTTGTAATTAAAATTAAAATCTTTGATCAGAGAGAACCACGGAGATTTTGACCTGATTAATTTTTTAAATGGTTCAACAAAAGTAGGCTGTGGTGAATAGTTGTAAGATATGGCTCCTCTTGTCCTTTTAATATCTTCAAGCTCAATAATAGGATTAGATCGCTGCTGATGGGTAAATGAATAATTCAGATCTATATTTGATATATCCCAAAGCTGCGACTTCTTATTATTAGTTTTATTCTTCTTTACATTAGTAAAATTGACCGTTTTAATGGTTGTCTGGTCAACTGCATCATTTCTGATGGAATCAGCTACATGTGGGTCAGTCTGTCCTTTAATTTTTTCCGATAGCAATAAATCAAGGTCATATGGATCATACTGTGGTGTGCTCAGTGTTTTGCTATACCCGGCATACATTGGTATTTGCAGCCCTGATTTTTTCGGAGCCAGTTTTCCCAGATCAAGGTTAGTATTCACATCAAACTGAAGATCTCCTTCTCTGCTTCTTTCATTCACCCGCTGCTCTAATGTACCAAATCCAACACTGCGGTAGCTTCCTGTAAAGTTTACATTTCCTAGATCAGCTAGCCTGATATCAACTCTGCCTAAAGCAGCCCAACCTCCTTTCTCATCCATCTTGGATAACCGTAATTCATCAAACCATGTTTCAGTACATACGATATTGCTGGTTATGTTCTGAATACCCAGGAACATTCCGCTTACTTCACCCAGATTAGGATTTCCTAATATGGCATAGGTTTTCCCATCGGCAAACTTTTCAGAATAATAAGTTGCAGGAGAAAAATTACTGCTGTTCCTTCGGATCTTTAATTGAGTAAGGAGATTAAGATCAAAATCAAGATTATTTTCAGCTGGCCATATTAAAAGTGAATCCCGTGTTCCCCATGCTGTTACTTTTAAAGGTATGCGCACTTCATAATAATTGCTCACAAAATCACTTCCTATTCTAACAATAGCTACAAGTCCACCATCTTTAATATCATTACCCGGTGCTCTTGAAGATTCTGCGTGAATGAACATGGACAACCTTCCATAAGATCTAAGGTCAAGGTTCATTGTTTTAAATACTCCCCTCGCATTATTCTGAGGCAGATTACACATCTTTATACTCAATGATTGTTCATTCAATAATAGTTGAACATTATTATTGCTGATTTGTTGCTGGCGCTCTACTCCTGGTGGTTCGCGATAAGGAATAGGTTCACGTTGATCATTTTCTTCAATGTTCACTGCCAGTTGGTCAAAGCTGGTTGGATCGTTGGTGGGCAAGGGAGCATAATTTCCTGTAGTATCGATCTCATTAGTAAATTTTCTCCATTGATTACGAACTAATTCCAACTTTGCAAAACGCATTACAACGGTATCGTCAAAATTGGTCATGAACATTCTGATAAACCGAATCGATTTAAAGTCTGGAATGTTTCCCACTTTAGCCTGGTAATTTTTAATAGGTATTCTGAATAAATACCATTTTTCTTTCCTGGTAGTGTTATTGGCAAGCGTTACCGTTGCTTCTCGCACATCTGTGATAAGTGGATTAGTGGTAGGATCCATATTAGGCTTAAGCTCTACATGGTATTGAAAATATTCTTCCACTTCGTTCATGGTATTATCCCTGTTCAGGTCTTCCTGGTCAGGATATAAAGTAAATGCACTGCTGTACTGATCTGCTCCGGTTGCCACCGGAGAATTGCCCTGCGGATTATTTATATTTTTATACCGCTCCAAAATGCCAGCCTGCGCTTTATCATATGCTGCATCCCTGTACCCTTTGAAATTATCATTGGATGGATCGGCCAGTGCTTTCTGATAAATACCAGATGTACTTCCAAATTGCGAAGCCAATTGATTCAGGTAGGGTGAAAATTGATTTCTTTCCGCACTATCAGTTAATCCGTCAAAGCCTACGTCCTGAAAGGGCCTGTCATTAGGATCATTGCTGAATGCATTCGTAACCTGGATTGGATTTCTTGGAACTCTTCCCCACACACTTGTATCCACTGGTATATCAGGCGCGCTTGGTGTTGGCAACCCATTTTCATATTGTCTTTTCCCATCGCGTAAAACGTCTTCAGAAATATTACCAAGATTAAAATAAAGATCTCCACCTGTATTGTTAGGTTTATTAATGAAAGGATCCTGAACCCAGAATTCTATGAATTCTATATTGCTGGATTCAAAATCTGTCTGATCAATGCTGCGCATAAGTCCACCCCATGCACCTTTTGGATTGAGAAGATTTCCATTCGAAGGATTAAGGTTAGGATTAAAATTATAAGGAC
>JBJMLT010000548.1:0-2784 GCA_045805165.1 Flavisolibacter sp. | reverse complement strand
TTGATCCGAAGGACTCAGAACCTTTGTTGTTACAATCTAAAGGATTTTTCAATAAATATTTAAATAAGCTATAAGAAAATAATAATGTAACAAGTTACATTTTTACTCAAAGAACTTACTTCAAATGAAATCTTAGTTTAACTACTTTATCGTTTCAATCGCTCAAAATTGAAGTTTTCAACAGGTAAACATTAATACTAAATTTTGAATCCAGAAGGCAAATTACAAGTGAAGTAAGAGCATTTAAATATGGTAAATTTAATACGTTACATAATAATCTGGAATCAGGAGTTAATGATGCCACTGGACTTTTCCGAAATCCACGACATGAAAAATAAGAGATTTATTTATGATTGTCTGTAGTGCCATTAGCGACAGCAAAATTTCAGATAAAATCCATATTAAAATGCTTGATGAATTTTGTAAAGTATTACCTTATTCTACGGTGAGGAATAATATTCAATCTGAAATTATGAAGGGTGCTACTTTGGGGATTTTTTGAAATCTATCTTTTTGACTTTTCAATTGCTAACAAGAGAGTATAAATACTCTTGATTTTCTTGCATTCAACGTGAGATTTTAAGCAAGCTATTTTATTACTAACTAAAATCCTGCAGGTACATACATTGATTGAGTAGATTGTAAAAGACTTTATGGCATTATAGAAATATAGTTTAGATTTAATATGAATACTTATTGAAAACCCTCCACCTGTGAAGCAATCTTTTAATAAAAAAATATGGCTTCTCAAAACTCGCTGCTTACTCCCCAGGAATTAAACCTAAAATCGTACTTGCGACTTCTTTTTATTATTTATCTCATTGGTATGTTTGTTTATTTACTTCCTGCCACTGGACTCATGCCCTCGTTTTTAAAACCTTATTTGTTTTTAAATGATCCTGCTTTTGCTAATAATTCCACAATAAAAATGGGATTATTTGCCGCTCTTTGTTTTGTTGCAGCAGGAGATGTCCGCCGTTATTTAATAACGGTAGAAGCTATAATGATAGTAATGTGGCTTGGAGTAATTTCGGGAGTCATCCTTATTTTAACAGTACCCAACAATTATGTGATTCATATTGGAAAAAATGGAATTACAATTAAAACCCTTCTTATATTTTCATCGCTTTTTGATGGAATACTCAATATAATATTAACTGTTTTGTATAATAAAGCTCAAAGAGCTCGCTATTCCCTTCAGTTCTTTTCACCTTTGCAATTTCGTACTCTAATTGCCTTATCGGATGTTTTGATAAAAGGAGAGAAGCCAATTATTTCTTCCTATCAGGTAGCCATGAATGTAGATCGGTATATGAGCTCTTTTTTAGGAAAGACCAAATGGGTATCTAAACTAGCCTTAACAGGTATTGAGCTATACCCTCTTTTTTTTCTAAAACCTCCGGCTTCTTATATGCGTTCTGAAGAAAGAAAAACGTTTTTAGAGCGACATTTTTATCAGGATGTTGCCCTGCGTCTGGCTCCCAAATTTATATGTATGCTGGTTCAGGGAATGATCCGTATGGGTAAGCAGCTATGCTATATGGGTTACTATAATGATTTGAGAGTTTATCCTTCTATTGGATATGTTCCATTTTCTCAAAGATCAGACTCCCAGGAACGGCTGAAAGATATGCCTTATCAAGGGATACATACACTGGAAGTATTAAATGAAAAAGATGTCAAATCAGAAGTAATTGACTGGGCAGGTGTGGTGATTATTGGTTCAGGACCTGGTGCTTCTATAATGGCAAAAGGACTGGCTGAACAGGGTATTCCGATACTGATGATAGAGCGTGGAAAGCATACAGATCCTTCTGAATTTAATGAAGACGAAATAGACATGGTATCACGCCTTTATGCAGATGGAGCCTTACAACTGGCTGCCGATTTTCGCTTCCAGGTCATTCAGGGAAGTACGGTAGGAGGTTCCAGTGTGGTCAACAATGCCGTTTGCTTTGATACACCGGATAGTGTTCTGGACAGATGGAATGATATCAATGGCATCAATGCTGGTCTTGATTTAGGCAGGTATAAGCAGTGTAACGCAGAAGTCAATTCTATAATTGGAGTTAGCAGAATAGATGCTACTCCCAATACCATGACGCGAGAAACTTACCTGAATCCAGGAGGGAAAAAATTTGAGCAGGGGATTGAAGCAATGGGTCTTAACCATTATCCTAATGTAATGGAATCGGTATCAGCTAACATCCGCAACTGTGTAGGATGTGGCTATTGCAATATCGGCTGCAAATGGGGTAAAAAGCTTTCCATGCTGAATAATATTTTGCCTCAAATCCAAGAGAAACTTGGACCTCAAAAATTTCAAATTATTGCTGGATGTGAGGTATTAAAATTAAAATCAAAAGGTTCGAAAATTACTTCTCTTATTGCTCAATTTAATAACGGAAGAAAAATTGAAGTTAAAGGCAAAACCTTTGTGGTCTCTGCCGGAGCCATATCCTCTTCAATATTGCTTCAACGCTCACGTATTGCAGAAGGCAGAGCAGGGAAGCGCCTTTCTTTTAATGTAGGATCTCCTATAACAGCCGTCTTTCCTGAAGTTATCGATTCCTATAAGGGGCTTCAAATTTCTCATTTTTTGCAGCTATCTCCGGGACGCGGTTTTATTTATGAAACCTGGTTTAACCCACCTATGTTTCAAAGTACTATTATGCCAGGATGGTGGGACGATCACTGGAAAAATATGCATCGTTACAACAGAATGGCCTGTACGGGAGTACTTGTTGGAATTGATAGGAATTGGGTGGTTTTTTTTTTTTGTGT
>JBJMLT010000547.1:0-6577 GCA_045805165.1 Flavisolibacter sp. | reverse complement strand
GCCGGATCAGATCCGGCTTTTTTTAAATAACATTTAAAATTATTTACCTGCTCCAAACTGATAAAATAAACCTATCTGAATAACACGGTTCTTTGTTTCCGGTGCGCTTGAATTATTACCACTCTCAGTATCATAAATATTTCTGAAACCATAAACATAACGAGCATCAACACCCAGGCCTACTCTGGATAAATATCCAATTCCTCCTGCTGCAGCAAAATCTGTTTTTTTCAATTGATCTTTAATGTTTGTCTCTGAATTATTAGAGCCTGCACCTGTAACTACATTCTTAGCGCTGATCAAATAACCCACTTGTGGACCAACTTCTACAAAAAAGCCATTTTCTGTTTGTAATTGTAACATTACTGGCAGATTAATATAACCCAGCTTATCTGTTGAAGTAATTGTGGAATTTGTAGGATATGTAATAGTCTGAGAGAACCTGCTACCCTGGCCACTATATACTAATTCAGGCTGAAGACGAAACATATTTCCCAATGGAAGGTTTACCAAAAACCCTCCATTAAAAGAACCTCTGTTTTGGGTTTCAGGCATGCTGGATGAACTTCCTTCAGAACTGAGTTTAAATTCACAAAGATTTGCTCCTCCTTTAATTCCAAAGCGGGTACCACTGCTCATTTTAGTAGTTAATTGCTGGGCAAACATCAGGAAAGAAGAAGCCAGGGCAAATAAAAATAAACTGATCTTTTTCATAAGTTAAATATTAATGTTTTGCCTTGTTGTACAAATAAAAGGCCGTAATTATTAATATCTCCTGTAGTGAGTTCGTGAATAAGTTCTATGTGTTGAATAATCACTTTGAGGAAGTAAATAGACAAGTCCCACCTGAAAAACTCCATTATGAATTGTCGCTGATCCTACATTATTTATATTACTTAGGCCTAAGTTATAGCGGCCATCGACCCCTAATCCTGATGGTGAAATATAAGCTAATCCAAATGCCCAGGAAGCATCTACATTTTTAAAATCCGAACTGGTAATGTAGCCTGTTTCAATATTTCCAACCTTATCTTTAGCTGAAACCAGAAAGCCCACCTGTGGACCAGTTTCCAGGCGAAATCCATTATCTATTACATATTGAAAAAGAATAGGAATATTTACATAATTCAGATAAATCTTATGTTCAGTATTATCCACCGTGTATTTTCCACCCTGGCTTGAAAAAACAACTTCAGGCTGAACAGACCAATTGGAAGTTAATGGTACATTAACCAAAGCACCAGCGTTGAAACCAGCTCTTGAGGCAGTATTTCCAGATTCATTATTGGTTAACTCAGAAATATTGAGTCCGCCTTTAAAACCAAACCGTGCATTTTGCGCAAATAAGAAAGAGCAGAAGAGAGAAAAAAATAGAAGGAATACGATCTTTTTCATAAGACACTTTTTTGAAATATCTACAAAAAAGACGCCGTAAATAACTATTTACAGTAGACGAAAGTATAAAAAAAATAAAAAAAGGATGCGCAAGGCATCCTTTAAAAATATTTCAGTTCCTGGTTGTTTACTTATTGCAAATAGAACCAGATGTTCTTCATTATTTCTTAAATCTTCCACCACCTATAAAGAATCCCATTTTGATTCCAAGGTAGTTGTTGTTAATAGTACCAGTTTTACCAGCGATGTTATATTCAACTGCCATGCGGAAATGGCCTAAGTCGAAACCAACACGAGGAGTAAAACCGAATTTAGTACCAGCAGCAACTGATTGAGAAGTATTAGAACTATCAACAGCTACATCAACTGCAGCAAGGCTGAACATACCAGCACCTAAACCAATGAATGGTCTAAAATTGCTTGTATTGAAATAATAGTCGCCTGTAACTAAATACGAACCACTGGCTTTAACACTACCTGAAACAGCATTACCATCTTTATCGATAGCAGCTCTGGCTGTGATAGCGGCTTCAAAACGAAGACCTACGGATATATTATCATTAACTGCATAATGAGGTTCAAATGCAGCGATAACACCACCCTTGCTACCTGTACCACCAGGAATAGCGTAACCTAACATCGCATCAGCTCTAAAAGGCTTGAAAGTTTGGGCATTTGCAAAAGAGAAAGTACCAAGAACAATAATGCCAAGAAGCATTCTTTTCATAAGATAAGGATTTGGTTAATAATGGGAACAAAGATATTCGCCTCCACGACATTTCAAAGTGTATTGAGAAAAATATTAATAAATCGTGAATTGTCAATTGTGAACCAACAATACAAAGTGAACTGGATATCTATCTGTTTTTGAATATTATTTTGGCAAACTGGCATATTAGGTTATTGTTATATTGGACTAATATCAGATAATTTTTTTATGCTCAATCGTAAGGGCTTTAGCGAATTATAATAAATATAAAGCTTAAAAATTTTGATTCTTCCTTTTCTTTTCTTTCCTTGTGCCTAATTTTTTAACCAATATTAAAAAACCGTTTATGAAAAAATTGTTTTTATTATTTTCTTCAGTAGTTGTTCTTGGACTTTTCTCTCATGCTCAAAAAGGAAACAATCAAATCGGGGTCGCACTCGAAGTAGGACTTCCAATGGGTGATTTTGGTGATGGAGCTAAAACCGGCTTTGGAGGTTCTTTAAAAGGTTTATTAGGAGTAGGTACTGCCGGTCAGGTATCTTTAACCACAGGTTATTCTGTTTTTGCATGGAAAGATGTTTCAGATGCTCATTCTTTCATTATTCCTTTTTTATTAGGATACCGTCATAATTTCAGTGGTGTATATGTTGAACCACAATTAGGTTATGGTAGCTATGGAAGTAAATTCAGCAGCAATGGAACTGATTACTCTTCATCCACTGGTGCATTTACATGGGCTATAGGACTTGGATATGCAATGAGTGGACTTGATTTAGGCGCGCGTTACCAATCTGCAAGTAAAGATGGAGGCACTACTAGCTTAGTTGGCCTTCATGTAGGATATAATTTTTCACTTGGCGGATCTACTAAGTAATGATCTTCGTTTAATAGAAAAAGGCTGGATAATTCCAGCCTTTTTCTATTTAGCTTAACTGTGTAATTTATTTAGATTTCCCATTCAATGAAAAATTATATCCCACATGGATGCCTACATATCCAATTGACGATGTTGCATCCTGAAGTTTTCCGCTTTGATATCTAACACCCATTTCAAAACCAGAAACCTGATAACCTAAACCTATTGCCCAGGTAAAAGCTCCCTGTGAATCACTTCCACTCGTTCCATTTTCAGTAAATTTTGATGAATAACTTCCATAACCTAATTGGGGCTCAATGTAAAGTCCATTTAAATTATCCCGGAAACCCAATAATACAGGAATTATATTTATGGAAGCTTCATTTCCACTCGTTGACCCCTTCTCTTTAAAGCTTACATAACCAGAAGTTAATGTTACCTGAGCTGTTGCTCCTACTCCTAATAAGCCTTTAATAGTTCCTCCATAGCCAGTATTAAAAAAAGTACCAAAATCGCCTGTAGGAAGGCCGGCTTCAAAAGCGACACCTATTTGGTTGTTCCCTTTTTGAGCATTTGAGAATAAAGAAAGACTGATGACAGATGTCAATAGCAATAATAGTTTTTTCATAAATGATTTTAGTTTTGGTTAAAAAATCTGCTACAAGGAAGTAAAAGAATGGGACGAATCAAATAGGGGAATACTTTTAGTGGGGAATCGCGAGGTAGGGAATATTTTACTTAAGTCAAAAGTTAAAAGTCAAAAGTCGTGAATCATCAATCGTCAATCGTCAATGAGATCGTCAATCGTCAATCGTCAATTTCCGGGAATCGGGGGATCGTGAATGACCTTTCACCCAATTCCTAATTCCAAAATGATAAAATAGAAATTCATTACTTAGGGGTTTGCATTTTGATGTTAGGGGGATTTGGGTGGTAAGGTTCGGAGTGGGTTTATGGTTGACTGGAGGTTGGCTTATAGTTGGCTTTGATATGGCTTTGATATGGCTTTGATATGGCTTTGATACCTTTTAAAGGGAGCAGGAAGGGAAATGTAAAAAAAAAATGAAAAAGGGTTTTGCTTTTTAGTATTTCTTTTTTTATTTATTAGCATTCAAAAATAATAATTAAGCGGGTTCTAATAATAAATAATCAATAATAAATAATTAGCCAACCTCCTTAGAGGTCTTTGATACTTGCGAGCATTGTGTGAAACAAAAAAACACCGAGCCTAAGCACTTTTAGGTTTTGACTTTTAACTTTTGACTTATTCATAATGACGATTGACTATCTAAAAATCGTTTACACTATCTTCGCAGCCGCTATGACACAAGAACAAATAAAAGATATGAGGGATCGCGTGGTTGTCCTAAGGAGGTTTCTTTGACGTTGATAACCGCAGAGACAAGATAACTAATGACCGGCAATTATCACTGGCTCCTGGTTTTTGGGATGATAATGCACGGGCCACTTCCATTTTAAAGGATATCAAGCTGAATGAATACTGGGTAAAGCTTTACGAGCAGGTAAACACTGCTGTGGAAGACTTTGCCATTCTTTTTGAATTCTGGAAAGAAGGCGAAGGAACTGAAGAAGAAGTTAAAGCAGCTTATCAAAAAGCTTTACAGGAAATAGAAGAAGCAGAATTTAAAAGTACGCTTAATGAGCCCGAAGATGAATTACCTGCTGTACTGCAAATCAATTCTGGTGCGGGTGGAACTGAAAGTCAGGACTGGGCTGAGATGCTGGCAAGGATGTACAGAATGTATGGTGAAAAGCAAGGATGGAATGTAAGTGTATTGGATTGGCAGGATGGTGATGGCGCAGGTATTAAAACCTGTACTTTGCAATTTGAAGGTCCTTTTGCATTTGGTTTTTTAAAAACAGAAAGTGGGGTTCACCGGTTAGTCCGCATATCACCATTCGATAGTAACGCCCGGCGGCATACTTCTTTTGCGTCTGTTTATGTATATCCCTTAATTGATGATACTATTGAGATCAATGTTAATCCCGGCGACCTGGAATGGGCATTCTTTAGGAGTGGCGGTGCGGGAGGCCAAAACGTAAACAAAGTAGAGACAGCAGTTCGATTAACACATAAGCCTTCGGGTATTGTTGTAGAATGCCAACAGGCACGAACGCAGGGAGAAAACCGCGAGAAGGCATTAACCATGCTGAAAAGCAGATTGTACGAAGAAGAGCTGCGTAAGCGCGAAGCGATCAAGAACGCTAATAATGCCAGTAAGAAAAAAATAGAATGGGGGTCGCAGATAAGAAGCTATGTTTTCCATCCTTATAAGATGATCAAAGATCACAGAACTGACTATGAAGTTGGAAATATTGGTCCAGTAATGGATGGTGAACTCGATGGCTTTATCAAAGCCTATTTAATGATGGAAAAAGAAACAGAAGCTTAATTAATATAAATCAATTCGACGTTTAATTCAACGAGCATTTTCAAATATATACTATGAACCTTGGATATTTCTCTTACCCTTTACCTACAAATGAACCAGTTTATCATTATGAGCCCGGCAGTATTGAAAGAAAGGAATTAAAAAGAGTAATAAATGAATTAAAGTCGCAAAAGGTGGATGTCCCGATGTTCATTGGAAAGGAAGAAGTCCGCACAGGTAATCTTGCCCCAATAAAACCACCTCATGATATTTCTTTTACACTTGGAAATTATCACGTCGGTGACGAAAGTCATGTACGCATGGCCATTGCATCAGCAATGAGTGCCAAAACAAACTGGAGCGAAATGCTATGGGAAGAAAGGGCGGCCATTTTTTTAAAAGCTGCTGATCTTATCTCTACAAAGTACCGTTATCATATGAATGGTACCACCATGTTAGGCCAAAGCAAGAATGCCTATCAGGCAGAAATTGACAGCGCTTGCGAACTTATAGATTTTTTAAGATTTAATGTTCATTTTTTAAGTGAAATATACAAGCAACAACCGATCAGCTCTTTGGGGATGCATAACCGGACAGAATACCGTTCGCTCGAAGGATTTGTACTTGCCATAACTCCATTCAATTTCACTGCGATTGGTGGCAACCTTCCGACATCTGCAGCCATGTGCGGCAATGTTGTAGTATGGAAGCCTGCCCATACTCAGATATTTTCCGCTCAAATGTTCATGCGTATTTTAAAAGAAGCTGGTCTTCCGGATGGTGTTATTAATTTGATATATGTTGATGGTCCCACAATTGGTAAAGCTTGCTTTTCCCATCGTGATTTTGGTGGCGTACACTTTACCGGATCGACAGGAGTTTTCAATCAAATGTGGAAAACGATTGGCGAGAATGTTGGAAATTACAAAAGCTATCCACGCATTGTGGGGGAAACAGGGGGTAAAGATTTTGTATTAGGACATCAATCCGCAGACCCTAAAGTATTGGCAACTGCCTTACTCCGTGGCGCGTTCGAATTCCAGGGACAAAAATGCTCCGCTGCTTCAAGGGCTTATATTCCATCCAACATAGCAGAAGAAGTAAAAAGATTGCTTACAGAAGGAGTCAATTCATTTAAAACAGGCACTGTTGAAGACTTCGGAAATTTTATAAATGCCGTCATAGATGAAAAAAGCTTTGATAAAATTGCTTCTTATATTGATG
>JBJMLT010000546.1:0-13233 GCA_045805165.1 Flavisolibacter sp. | reverse complement strand
CCAGAAAAAGAACAGGGGAAAGAATATTTATGGGAAGAAGTTGCAAATGCTACACTGGCTTCACTTACACGTAAATTATTTCCGGTTATTTCCGTGCAAAGTGGATTATCTATCGATTCACTCGAAGGTGCATATAATACGCGATTAATGAAATGGTCTGAAAACGGTGCCTTTGAACGTTCTCAAAAGCTTGGTCAGGATGTAGCACAGGCTATTTTTGATTTTTCAAAAACAGATCTTTTTAATCTTGCCAATGCTGCATATGTTCCTCCCGTTTTTCCTGGCGCATGGGAACCATCTCCACCTGCTTTTGCCGCTGCAGCAGTTCCTTATTTAGGTAATGTAAGGCCATTTTTAGAAAACCATTCAACAGGACTTGCACCTACTCCGCCTTTTCCTTATTCTACGGTGCCTACTTCAGATTATTATAAAATGATAAAGGATGTTTATGATGTTTCCTTTACAAGAACTACCGATCAAACCAACATTGCATTATTCTGGAATGATATAGGGGCAGGAAAAGGATATACACCAAGCGGACATGCCATAAACATTCTTAGCCACATAATACAAAATGAAAATATTAAACTTGGTACCGCTGTTTTGTGCTATGCTAAGGCAGGGATGGGAATGTGGGATGCAACAATTATGACCTGGAGATCTAAATTTACCTATAACCAAATAAGGCCTGTTACTTTTATAAGAAATAATATAGATGCCACATGGCTTCCCTTAATACCTACACCTCCACATCCTGAATATCCTGCTGCTCATGCTTATATTACTACAGCTACAATGGAATCCATTGCCAGCGTTATTGGAGATAATCATTATATAGATGATCACACTTATGATTTTCTGGGGTTTCCGAACCGCCACTATACATCTCTGTTTTCTATTGGAGTTGAATCTGGAATGTCACGCAGATTTGGTGGCATACACTACATGCCTTCAATTACTGTTGGTATCAATCTCGGTAAGAAAGTAGGAGATGATGTAGGTAACGTTGATTTAGGTAAAGGAGAGAAGGAAGAGAATTAGTTGAATAAGTTGATTGAGTTGATTGGGTTTAGTAGATTAATTAAGTTGAATAAGTTTATTTGGCAACTTAATTAACCTACTAAACTTAATTATTTATGTACTAGTGTAACGGTAATTTCTTTACAATGCCTCCATGGATGTCATTTACACTGTGCTGGACAACAAAGGCATGAGGATCGATCCTGTTTATTTCTGTCTGTAACCGACCTATTTCCAGTCTGGTAATTACTGTAAATATGATCTCTGAATCTATATTACTTTCTCCCCTTGTCCCATATCCCCGCTTACCCGAATATAAGGTAACTCCTCTGTTCATTTCATCTACAATAAACTCTACTATTTTATCACTTTCCGCTGTAACAATAGTAACTCCGGTATATTCATCAATGCCATTGATAATGTATTCAATTGTTTTTGATGCAGCGAAATAAGTAAGAATAGAGTATAGCGCTTTTTCAATACCCAGGAAAAAAGCTGCGGTGGAAAATATCAATACATTCAGTAAAAGAATCACATCACTTACTTTCAACAGATGGCTCTTTTTACTGATCAGTAATGCTGCAATATCAGTTCCATCCAATACAACTCCGCCACGCATTGCCAGGCCTATTCCCAGACCAATAAAAAAACCTCCGAAAACAGAAGTTAGAAGAAGATCGGGAGTAATATCCGGATAAGGCATAAATGCCAGACAAAGAGATAATCCGGCTATGGCTAAAGAGCTTTTGAATGCAAATTTTGTCCCCATCTGCCTGTATCCAATTATAATGAATGGAACATTTATAAGCAGCAAAAGAAGCGGAAGGGAAATTCCCGTAATACTATTGATTAACATGGATATCCCGGTTACTCCGCCATCTATAAAATGACTGGATAACAGGAATCCTTTTATGCCCATTCCTGCTGATAATATGCCCACTAAAACAAAGATGGTATTCTTTACCTCCTTTAACACTCTGGAAGAATTGGAAATTGGTACCGCATTGATTGCCATAACTTAAATTAATGAAACAAAGCCACATGGCAACCTTGCGTAATAACCCTATTAAAATCGGGTACAAGTACTTTTAGAAACAGGATATAATTTTTTAAATTTAGAAGAACCCTTTTACTAACAAAAAATCTGAATTATGAAAAAGTTATCTTCCTTATTCCATGACGAAAAAGTTCTTGAAACTGTTATTGTAACAGCTATTCTGGTAGTTATTGTTGGATTTGCAGTATTGTTTCTTTAAAAAGAACCGGGACTAACTGCTTTTTGGGACTTACACTAAGTATAGTTCCATCCACAATTACGTAGTAGTTGGTATTTAAAAATGTTTTTTCCCTAATTACTTTCTCATGCAGAAACCAGTTACTATTTTGCTTAAGCGTTCAATTAATCCTAAAAGCAAAAACATAAACCCTATGAAACGCTTTGCAAGCTTATACTCTGAAAATCCTATTGTTGCTCTTATTGTTAAGAGTGTTGCTTTATTTCTTTATGCTACAACAATTGTATTTATTATAACCTTATTAGCGGTAGCATTTACAGGATAATGAGTGAGGTAAAGAAAGACTCACCAATTTGATATTGTACTCTGGTTGTTTTAAGTTAGGAACAAAAGAGCCTTTTGAAGGCTCTTTTGATTTTAGATTGCTTCTTACAGATTTACGAATTACCATTCACCATTCACCATTGACGTTTCCTCCATCGTAAAGCTTATGGGTAATTTCTTTAGTTGATAAATATAACTCGCGGAAAAGAGGGAACATCTTATTATAATGATTATGATTAAATGGATCAGGAATAAATTGAATGGGCGTCGAAGTCCCAGGAACATCTTTATAGTTACTTATCCAATTCTCTGCTTTCATGGCAATTAATGCTGCTCCTAAAGCAGAAGCGTCTTCCGATTGATTCAGGCAAAGCGTTTTACCTGTAACATCTGCAAGCATCTGCATCCATTCTTTTGAATTGATAAATCCTCCACTAACATATATCTGATCTATATAAGCTGTTTCTTCTATTACTTTCAATACATCCTTTAGTCCAAAGCATATACCTTCCAAAGCAGCCTTTATAAAATGATTTCTTCCGTGTTTTTCCCTTATACCTATAAACGCACCACATGCTTTTTCATCCCATAAAGGCGCACGCTCACCAAATACATAAGGAAGAAATAAAAGACCCTCGCTTCCTGCAGGTAATACCTCAACTGCTGCAAATAGCTCTTCATAGGCTTCTTTATTCGTTACATCAACATTGCAATATGTTTTTAATAGCCATTGAACTACATTTCCTCCATTATTTACAGGACCGCCGGAAACAAATTGCGCATCATCCAGGATATAATTGAAGATCATTTCTGGAAAAACAATCAATGGCTTATCAGTCAGCATTCTTAAAGCGCCACTGGTACCAATTGTTAATGATGCAGACCCACTATTTACAGCTCCGCTGCCTATTACGGCGCAACATCCATCGCTGCTTCCAATACAAAAGGAGGTGGCAGCAGGTATATTTAAAAGTGATGCCGTACCGGGGGCCATGTCACTGCGCACATAATTTACCGGAACTGTTTCAGACAACTGTTGTTTTATAATTCCACATAATTGCAATGCTTCCCTGCACCACTCTTTTTTATTCATATCAAAAAGGCCTGTAGCATTCGCAATGGAATAATCCACCTGGAAACTATGAAATAGCTGATACCATATATATTCCTTTATTGAAATGAATTTATAGGCACGCTGACATATGCCTGGTTCATTTTGTTGCCACCAAATGATTTTACATAATGGTAACATACTGTGAATAGGTGCCCCAGTTATCGCATACAAAGTTTCCGCAAGAGAAGAATTTCGTATGCCTTCTGCAACCGACTGGCTCCTGGTGTCTGCCCAGGTGATCAAATTGGTAATAGGACTGCAGTTTTCATCTACCGCCATAATACCATGCATATAACTGCTGAAACTTATAACGGAAGGAGGAGAGTGAAGGTCCTGCAAAATATTTTCCAGGCATAACATAAAATGCCGTGTTATTACAAGTGGATCCTGTTCACTAATTCCATTTTCAGAATTTACAGAAGGATAATAGGATTGCGCACGGGAAAGAATATCACCATTAATGCTTATCGCTACTGCTTTAACGCTTCCTGTTCCTATATCTATGCCAATAGAATATTGCATGGATTGATTGGATTAAAATACGGATGATAATACATTACATCTTATATTTAATTCGTCTGCATAAAAGTTAATTTATGAAACTTAGGCTTAGCAAGTTACAATCCAAAAATTCAATACGAGTGAGTTTAATGCAAATGCCTTTATTTGTTATTCTTATTCTGATCTCTGCATGCGGGTATGGCCAGAAAAATAATAAAAGCAGCCATTACAGGTATAAGCCTGCCCTGTTTGCTGATAAGGACAGAGAGCAAAAAATTGAATCAGCTTTGCCTGTTTTGGACAAGATGCTTACACAATATGCAGAAAAAAATCATTTCCCTGCTTTTGTTTATGGTTTGATAGTAGATGGTAAGCTTCTACATACCGGCAGCTATGGTTATTCTAACCTGGGCAAACAAATAAAAGCATCTGCAAAAACTGATTTCCGGATTGCATCAATGACCAAAAGCTTTACCGCAATGGCCATTTTGAAACTAAGGGACCAGGGTAAGTTAAAGCTGGACGATCCTGTTTATAAATATATCCCGGAAATGAAGGATCAGCATTATCCAACAAAAGATGCTGCTCCAATAACCATTCGAAATTTATTAACTCATGGTGCAGGATTTCCGGAAGATAATCCCTGGGGTGACAGGCAACTGGCAAATTCGGATGAACAATTGCTGCAATTGGTAAGAAATGGTATCAGCTTTTCTAATGATCCCGGTATGACATATGAATACAGTAACCTGGGATTTACCCTGCTGGGATATTTAATAAAAAAAGTCAGTGGGGAAAGCTATGAGAAATATATTACAGAAAATATATTGACACCATTGGGAATGACGCATACGTACTGGGAATATTCCAAAGTTCCACAGGATGAATTTGCATTAGGATATCGATGGCTGAACGAAAAATGGATTGCACAACCTGTGCTGCATGATGGTGCATTTGGAGCTATGGGTGGAATGATCACTACTATCGAAGACTTCAGCAAATATGTGGCCTTACATCTGGATGCCTGGCCTGCAAGAGATAATATAGAAACAGGACCTATAAAAAGAAGCTCCATCAGAGAAATGCAATTCCCATGGAATTTTAGTGACCTGAATATAAATTTCCATTCTACAAATGGCAATGCTTGCCCTTACGTTTCTGCTTATGCTTATGGACTTGGCTGGACGAAATTCTGTGATGGAAGAGTAATTGTAGGACATAGCGGAGGGTTGCCAGGTTATGGTAGCCAATGGAGAATATTGCCGGATTATGGAATAGGAATAATTGCTTTTAGTAATCTAACTTATGCTCCTGCAGGTGCCTTTAATTTACAGGCACTTGATACCCTTTTAAAAATAGCGGATCTTAAGCCAAGGGTTCTGCCAGCTTCTGAAATTCTTACTAAACGCAGGGATGAATTAGTGAAAGTTTTACCGGATTGGAACATTGATACGGGTAATAAGTTGTTTGCGATGAATTTCCTTATGGATTATTTCACAGACTCGTTACGCAAGCGTTCAAAAGTTTTATTTGACAGGGTAGGAAAAATTATTTCAATTAGTGAAGTAGTCCCGGAAAATCAATTAAGAGGTTATTTTGATATGATAGGAGAAAATGGAAGGATAAGGATTCGCTTTACTTTGACTCCTGAAAGGGAACCAAAGATCCAGGAATTTGCGCAAAGCTTTGTCAATGGTGAATAGTCAAACTAGGTCTAAACTGCCATCAGTGCATCCCTGTTATTCCGTGCCCAGTAGTTTAAAAATGACATGCTATGCTAGCTGTACTAATCAATAATTATTATTCAATAATCATGAAAAAGATCATTATTAGCTTTTGTTTTTCATTTTTTATTTTATCATGTGCTGCACAGGAATCATTAAACGGGTATACTCCTGCAGCATCTAATTTGGCTGCGCGACAGGATTTCCAGGACATGAAGTTCGGAATGTTCATCCATTGGGGTGTATTTAGTATTCCTGGAGATGGAGAGTGGGTAATGAATAACCGAAACATACATGTAAATGAATATAGAAGATTGATGCAATTTTTCAATCCCATAGATTTCGACGCACATAAATGGGTAATGACTGCAAAAAATGCAGGAATGAAATACATTACTTTAATTACAAGACATCATGATGGATTCAGCAATTGGGATACGAAAGCTTCTGACTGGAAAATAACTAATACCCCTTATCATAAAGATGTACTTAAAATGATCGCCGATGAGTGCCATAAGGAAGGAATAAAATTATTTGTGTATTATTCCTTGCTGGACTGGACAAGAAATGATTATCCCAGGGAAACAGGAAGAACAGGAAAAGGAACGGGTAGAACAGAGCCAGGAAATTATGCTCATTATCTGCAGTTCATGAAGGACCAGCTAACGGAATTACTAACTAATTATGGTGAAATAGCGGGAGTATGGTTTGACGGTCATTGGGATCAGACAGCGCCAGAAGGATCCAAAGACAGAACGCCAAGAATAAACTGGAGATATGATGAGATCTATTCTCTTATTCATAAGCTGCAGCCACAGGCCATGATTGGAAACAACCATCATTTATCTCCTTTTGAGGGAGAAGACTTTCAGATGTTTGAAAAAGACCTGCCCGGAGAGAATAATTCAGGACTTAGCTTTCAAAAGCCATCAGAAAAGCTTCCGCTGGAAACTTGTGAGACAATGAATGATTCATGGGGATTCAATATAACCGACAGAAATTATAAATCGGTTAAGCAATGTATTGACCTTTTAGTGAATGCCGCAGGAAGAAATGCCAACCTGCTTTTAAATATAGGCCCCATGCCTAACGGAGAGATACAACCAGAATTTACAGATACACTTGCTGCTATAGGCTCCTGGCTGAAGAAATATGGAAATACAATTTATGGCGCTAGGGGCAATATTGTTCCACCACAACCCTGGGGAGTAATAACATCGAAAAACAATACTTTATTTATACACCTGCTTAAAAATGTAAAGCAGCCCTATATTTTCATTCCAGGCTTAACATTCAAAGTAAAAACAGCAACTCTGTATAATGCAGGAAAAAAACTAAAATTCAAGCAACTCCCCGAAGGCTGCTTTATATATTTAGATGATGTCGAACAGGATAATATTGACACCATAATCCAACTGGTAAATTAATCAATATGCCAATGTGCTAAAGAATACTCAATTTCTCAATTAACAGTTACTATCAAATTACCACATTGGCATATATGCACATTTGCACATTTGCACATTGGCATATCGTCACATTGTTAATTATACTGCGGTATATTTTTACCTAGATAAATAGTACGCGTGCCTGTCTGCATGCCGTTATGCATTGTAATTTTCATTATGCCATTACCACCACGGCCTTCCTGCCTGTTTCTTTGTTCAGTAGTTAGAAAAGGATCATTGTCGAAAAGAAATTCATCAATAAAATATTCTGTTTTACCTGGCTCTAATAATATTGCATGAATATGAGCTGGAATTACCGAGCCAGGATAAGAAGCAGGCCTCAGCGTATAAAACTTAAATTGACCTTTTTCATTTGTTTTAATCCAGCCTTTAATATATCCATTCCTTCCTGACCACCCTTTTTCATTATTCCGGTTCGTATATCGTCCGGTTTGATCTGTATGGTAAACATACATAACAACATTTTTTGCAGGAGTGTGCCCATCCGGATTATAAATAACGCCTGATACCATTAGCTTGGGACCCTTTTCTTTAAAATCCGGTAAGGTATCAATCCAGCTTAATTTATCAAAGGGAATGGGATTAGCATATATGGCTTCGCAACCTTCGCAGGATCCGCCAACTTTCTTTTGGGTAGATATATTCGAAGTTTTAGAGGATGATTGTGAGCATGCCGGAAGCATATAAATGCTTAGCAAGAAAATAAATAATACATATTTCATACCCTGATCTTTTAGAGTACAAAATTTAAGCAAAGCGCAAAGCAAAAAGCATTATTTACACCAATAGCATGGTTGACGTTACCATTGGGATTGATAGCTGGACGTCAAGTAAAATAAACAACAGGTGTAATAACCATTATGATCTATGAAAATTGTAGATTTATTTGGGTTATGAATTGGAAGGCAATCATATTTCATTATAAGCTGCATCATATTTTACCATGGCTGTTTATTGCGATTGCCTGGTATTATTTAAGATATGATGATTACTCCACAGTAAAGAAAGCCCTTGAAGTAACAGTTATTAAAATAGTTGACCTGGCCATAATGGTTTACGTTGCCAATTATGTGCTCGTGCCTTATTTATTATATAGAAAGAAATATTTGCTTTTTGCCCTTGCTTTTATTGCAATGATCCTGATTAGCAGTATAAGTAAAATGTACATTTTGGGCCGCTTGCTGAATAATCCTGAATTATTAAGCTTAGGTGGAAACCTTAAGGCGAGGATATATGATAATGTTATACCTCATTTCTTTCTGGTTATAGCTGGTGTTTCCATAAAATTATTATTGGATTATACACGAATTCAAAAGAGACTTGCAGAAGTGGCCAAAGAAAAAGCAGAGGCAGAGCTGAATTTTTTACGCTCGCAGCTAAACCCCCATTTTTTATTTAACTCTCTTAATTCTGTATATTTTTTAATAGATAAGCAAAATGATGAAGCAAGGAAAGCGCTTCATAAATTCTCTGAAATGTTGCGCTACCAGCTTTATGAAATGAAAGATGAAAAGATAACGATTGAGAAAGAGATCAGCTTTATCCGGGATTATATAGACCTGCAGCAATTAAGAAGATATGGACAGTGTAAGGTAGTAATGAACGTTGATGACAGTGTTAAAGATTTTCATATTCAGCCTTTATTGCTGATACCGTTTGTAGAGAATTCATTCAAGCATCTCTCTCATTATAATAATGGGAAGGCAAACGAGATCGATATAGATATTGCAAGAAGGAAGCAGGAAGTAGAATTCTCGATTAAGAACACCACAGAACAAAGCAATAAGGTTGAAAGGTCATCAAACGGAGGCATCGGACTGGGAAATGTAAAGCGAAGGCTGGAATTGCTGTATCCACAAAAGCATATGCTGCATATCTATGAAGATGATGGGTGGTTTAATGTTCAGCTTAAGGTTAAAATAGAACAATAATGGATGCATTGAGATCCATAATAATTGATGATGAGCCCTTAGCCCGAAAAGGACTAAAGGAATATATCTCCGACGTTGATTTTTTAATTCTTTCCGGTGAATTTGACCAGGCATTAAAAGCGGCAGAGATGATAAGCAAAGGAGAAGTGCAATTGATCTTTCTGGATATACAAATGCCGAAAATGACCGGACTGGAATTTTTAAAATCAGTTCAGCATGCCCCTCCGGTAATATTTACTACAGCCTATCCGCAATATGCATTAGATGGGTTTGAATTGAATGCATTGGATTATCTGGTAAAGCCTATATCGTTTGAACGGTTTTTTAAAGCTGCTCTAAAAGCTAAGGAATATTATGAGGTTAGAATTAAGAACAAAGACAATAATTCTGTTAGGTCCGACTATTTTTTTATAAAATATGATGGTAAGCTGGTTAAAATAAGCTATGAAAATATTTTGTATGTGGAAGCCCTGCAGAATTATGTATGTGTATGTACAAAGAATAAAAAATATATAACCTACCTCACATTTAAATCTATTCAGGATTATCTTCCGGAATCTTCATTTATACGCACACATAAATCGTATATAGTTGCAGCAGATAAAATTGATAGTATAGAGGCTAATGAGATCCTTATTGGACAATACAGAATACCCATTAGTCGTGCAATGAAAGATGAAGTATTGGATAAGCTCACCAAAGGAAAATTTCTGAAAAGATAACAGGGACTTATACGTCTGCCAATCATTCCTTTATTGTTAACTTTAATTAGAATGGAAATGTTTTTATGGCACAAGTTTTATCTTACCAGATTGCAGATAATATTGATATCAAATCATTCAAGGTTGCTTTTAAGGCGGAACTGCATTACAGTGATTCAGATGAATTATTTTATACTACAGATACAGAGAAGTTCATTTACGTTTTTAAATATGGAGTAGTATGTTTTTTAAATTATGATTCAATAAGGGTTAGTGAGTTCCTTCAACTGATCCGTCCATTTTGCAAAAATCCATTTGAAGAAAGCCTCAGCGAAGAGTTTCAGATTGATACCAATAGCAATGAATATAAAATAGGCTATAATAAAATAGAGATTGTAAATGCAGACATAGAAACATTAAGGCTGGTAATGCTGAATGTATCGCAATCGGTTTCATTAGATTATTATTCTGAACAAACGAATAGGCTTCTGGAAGAAACGAACTTTCATACCCAAAACCTGGAGCGAAAAGGAAGGCTGGATATTTCAGGTAAGAACTTGAAGAAATATATTGGGAAAACGCTTATACTTAAAAACAGGATTGCAGAGAACCTTTACATATTTGATTCTCCGCCCGAGACCTGGGAAAATGAGAACCTGAATAAGATTGACATGGCCCTGAAGAAGACATTTGACCTGCAGGAACGGTTCCGGAATATATCCGAAGGATTGCAGATTGTAAAAGAGAACCTCGAGTTATTTAAGGACATCTTGCAATACCGAAACAGCAATCTTCTGGAATGGATTGTAATCATCCTCATCTTCGTCGAAGTCCTCAATCTATTCTTCTCCAAAATATTTAGATAGGTGGCACCCTGATCCTTGTCTCTTCGTCAAACGAATTTATAAGATTATAAATTATCCGGTTTATACAATACTATCTGAGATAAGTCAACCATTTCGACCTAAGAAAATCGTAAATCGTAATTTGTAAATCGTAAATCCCACTACTTGCTTACTTTAAATAATCACTTACAATTTCCTTATTAATTCCTGTGAATTCACAAAATTCATCAATACCAATAAACCTTATATGTTCTTTATTGTATTTTATTCTGATTGTTTTCAATAATTTGTAACAATAGGTCCTTCTACGGCCCGTAATGTTCATAATGTCTTTAGCGTATAGCACCGATCTGTTTATTGTCTTAACCATAAGTTTTATTTTTAAACTGAAACCAATTACTTCAGCCGACAGCCGATAGCCGACAGCCAATACCCATCCTACCATTTACTATTTGCAACAATCACCATAAAAAGCTGAAGCATTCTTGCTGTATTCCTTTCAATAAAATAATTTTTCCAATACCTGTAATTGGAAAGTGAATCTTCTTCCTTCATTTCAAGTACAGCTTCCGCAAGCGCTTTTATTTCTATTTTGTAAACAGGTAAAGAATTTCGGATAGATAGCAATCGTTCGTGCCAGCTTTTAGTGCCAGCGAATCCTTTATCATTTTTTTCATTGAACCATTTTGAAGGAACTGGTATGAAACGGTTACTGCGACTATTTACATATTCGCTTGCCAGTAAAACTCTTTCAGAAAAACTGATATAGGTTTTATAAGGATCGGAAGAACTGCTGAAATAATTATAAATAAAGCTTTTGGCACATTCAATTTCTAAATCTGAAAGTAACGTCGTGTTCCATAGAGTGGCATAAGCCAGGTTCCATCCTGTCTCACTTAAAAGGTGAACTGAATCTTTATTGAATGAACTTCTTAATTTATTTGATGTGGATGAAATGTATCTTTTCATGTTTACTTGTTTCATGTGTTTAATATTTGATAAGGCAAATCTGAATCGCTTTTTTAAACCTGTTCCCTTGTTTGGATCATTTGGGTCTGATATAGAAGAACTAATCCGCAAAAACGGCAAAAATCCCTAAAAATGCTCTGCTATAAAGATTAGTAATTGACATTTATTTTGATAAAATACAAAAAGCTTGTACGTTTGCCATGGAATAATCTAATATGAAAGAACAGGTAAATAGTTCCATGATCGTACTTGCCAGAGAAGCCAGAGGCATTGCACAACACGAATTGGCGGAAAAGATCAATATGTCCGCAACTAACCTCAGTAAAATAGAAAGGGGAGATATAGGTATAAGTGCAGAAGCAGTGGAAACCATTGCAGAAGAAACATCTTTCCCTCTGCAATTTTTTGTTCAGAAAGGTACTATCATACCGGAAAGCCTCGTCTTCAGAAAACGCCGCTCAGTAGCTCACAAATTAATTACGCCCATACATGCAAAGGCTAATATCTTAAAAAGGCATGTTCAGTTCCTTACCTACGCTTTAAATATTCAAAAGCCCGATTTCCCTGTATTGAATGTAACTCAAAATCAATCGCCTTCGAAAATTGCCTTGCGGGTCCGGCAGAAATGGAATTGTACCGCGCCTGTAATAGATAATATGACAAAGCTGTTAGAGGCTAATGGAATTGCCATTGTTTCATTTCCATTTAATACAGAGAGAGTAGACAGCTTAACTATGCTTACTGATGATAAATATCCGGTGCTTTTTTATAATAAAGATCTTCAGGGTGATAAATTAAGGTTCTCTCTTGCTTATGAATTAGGTAAGCTGGTAATGCATACTTATACTACTGTAGATTTTGAAAGAGATATTAGTGGTGAGGCCAATGCTTTTGCGGCCGAATTTCTTATGCCCGCAAAGGAAATTAGTAAGGACTTCGATGGTGGAATTACTATTCCGCTTCTGGCAGCATTAAAAAGGAAATGGAAAGTATCTATGATCGCATTGCTATACAGGGCGGACGATCTTGGCTATTTAACTGCCAATCAAAAACGTTATTTATTACAACAGTTCAATGAATTGAATATTCGAAGGCGCGAGCCTCTGGAATTAGATCTGCCGGTAGAGCAACCAAAGCTGGTAAAAAGATGGATTGCCGAATATAAAAGCAAAACCAGGCTGGGAACAGTAGAAATAGCTGCAATACTTTGCCTTCATGCAGATGAATTCATGGAACTCTATTCTTAAACGCTGAAATATATTAAAATGAAGATCTCTGAAGTAACAGATGTTAAACCGTATTCAACAAAGGAATTATCAAATATTTATGGAGTATCAGATAAAACCTTGCGCAAATGGATGAAGCCATTTGAAGAATCTATTGGTAAAAAGCAAGGGCAT
>JBJMLT010000545.1:0-4120 GCA_045805165.1 Flavisolibacter sp. | reverse complement strand
CTCAGCATAAAAAGGAGGATTTTGTGCAAGCAGTGTTTGTGCGCATACAATTGTTAATACAGCAAGAAGGATTTTATAAACTTTCATTATTCCACTTTTAATATGCTTGTACGTTTTGATGTTCCATTTTCATTTATCGCTTCAATGGAAAAATAATAGGGCAGGTCGCGGTCCATGCTTTTGAAATAATAATTATTGCTTCCATAGATCATTATGCAATTGTACAATTTATCCGCAGCAACCCCTGTATAAATATTATAGGCAAATGCATTGTCCACAGGTTTCCATTTTATCCACGCACTCCTCTTGTCCTTTGCCGTCCGCAAAACAATAAATCCTTGCACAGTATCCGGCTTGCTTCCATTGCCATTGCCAAATACACGAAGTCCGCTTATGGCAAACATTCCCGTTGGTACATGAATATTCTCCAGCTTAATATACCTTGTTTGCACAGGTTGTGGCAATTCAATATAATCATGTGGTACATCTGTATGGTTTTTGCTTTTATCTTCTAATACTTTCCAGTTTTTTCCATCCAGCGAATGATATAGAATATACTGATGATAAATGTCTTTTTGCTTTCCCATAAATTCTGCATTCTGGTCAGCATAATTAATTTGTATGGCACGCACAGTGCTCATATTGCCCAGATCCGTTTGTATCCATTCACCTTTATTGCCACTCTTAGCACTCCAATAGGTATGAATATCTTCATCTACCGCATAATTAGGTTCATAACCGCCAAGAGTAGATGATACTAAAACCGGCTTATTATAATTCAGAACCATCCAGCCGGTGAACTCACTTTTCAAATGATCCGTTTCTTTCGATGGAAGGTAATGGGGGTAATCACCAAAGGCCATGTTCGCATACAATACATCATCCTTATCAAATCCCGCTGGCCATAATCCAATCCTTCTTTCAAAACTATTCTTCACAGAAATGCTGATGGTAGAAACATGCCACCAGTTCTTCCATTTATCCTGGAAGGTAGACCCATGTCCTGCTCCTCGTGCAAATCCACCCGGCTTCCAGGAAAAAGGATTGTGCGGTTGGTTTATGAAAGGACCCAATGGTTGATCGCTAACTGAAACTCCATCCGCATAACCGCTGAATTCAGTACCAGGTGCTCCATATTGCAGATAATATTTTCCATTATGCTTCGTCATCCAGGCACCTTCTATAAAAGGATCAAGAAAAGTATTGTCAAGATATTCACCAAAGCGTTGCCAACCGTACAGACTATCATTTAAATGCAGCAAAGGTTTCCGCTCTCCAATTGGTAATAATGTTTTTCTGTTAAGTTCCACTCCGTAAAGAGGATACAGGTTGCTGCTTCCGTTGTACATGTATAAACGGTTATCATCATCCAGGAAGAAATCAGGATCCCATCCGCCAATGGCAAAAGAATCAACGGCTTCCTTCCATACATTCCCTTTAGGGTTGGTGCTCATCCAGATCGGAAAATTCGAGGAGTAAGTAGATCCGAATACCAGCATGCTATCACCAACAACCACAACTGCCGGTGCGCACAGTTCATCATATACATGATGATATGGTTTTAAAAAAAGTCTCGAAATGTAATGCCATTTGGAAAGGTCAGGACTCCACCAATAGCCATACTGATTTGTGGAGAACAGATAATAATCTCCCTTATACATTGTTATCACCGGATCGGCTGTCGCTCGGTGCTTTCCCCATTCCACAAAATTAGGAATAGCTATATACGCATAGTCAATATTCATCGGATTGCAGTAGGTGAGTGGCTTTTGTCCAGATAGGTGAAGTGAAATGCAGCAAGCAATGAGAATTAAATATTTGAATTTCATGATAGTTAAGATAGGAACTGCAAGTTAGGAAGATGGAAGAAAATAGGTAAGAACTACTTTTCTTCTTTAAAATTATAAAGCTTTCTGAGGGTAGTGTCTACTGGAATCTCTTAACATTTTAATTAAGCTCCAACACAATAACTGAAATTATTTTATCCTGTGGAACTTTCAACATACTAATTTTAATTCCCTCTTCCGCCTGATTAAATACCACCTCTCCACCACCCAACAAATAAGCCTTCGCAATTTTCACATTCGGTAGGGGAGGAAGCACAACCTTTCCACTATCATTATTAAAAACATGCACAAATATCTTATTCCCCTTTCTGGTAGTAGCATAATTAATAGTAGGAGGAAAAGGACCTCCCTTCGTACCATAAATACTGCTCCCATATTTTTTAAGCCAGCAACCTATTTCCTTTAATCTTTTTATTTGCCTGGCTTCCATTCGGCCATCCGGCATTGGACTTACATTCAAAAGCAAATTGCCACCTCCTCCAGCCGCATTGGCTAATATCTGAATACAATCTTTTAGAGTTTTCATGGAATCATTTGGTTTCCATGCCCACTGATTACAAATGGTAATGCAACTTTCCCAGGGCTCTTTCAGGTTATAGGCACCTACTTTTTGTTCCGGAGTTAAATAATCTCCCACCGATCCTTCAGAAAAGGTAGTATGTTCTCCCTTCCCAAGCCGGTTATTAATAATTACATCTTTATCAATGCTTTTAATGAAACTGTAGATCTCTTTGCCATCTTCAAATGTCCATGGCCATTCCCGGTTGCCATCAAACCATAAAAGAAATGGTTTGTAACGGGTGATCAATTCCCTCAATTCATTCTTCATTCGTTCCTTAAATCGAATCATATTACCTGCAACATTCTTTGTAGAATCATACGGATCATGGATTGGGTAATCCTTATCATGCCAGTCCAGTATCGTAAAGTAAATGCCAAAAGCTATTCCCTGTTCTTTACAAGCTTTAGCTAATTCTCCAACTATGTCTCTTTTAAACGGAGAATGCATAATGGAATAATCAGAGTAAGCTGTATTCCATAAACAAAAACCATCATGATGCTTGGAAGTTATAACCAGGTATTTTATGCCTGCATCCTTCGCAGCTTTTACCCAGGCATGAGCATTAAATAATACAGGATTGAATTCTTTGTACAGACTATCATAATCATCCTGAGCCACCTCTTTATTCCGGCTCCATCCAATTTCTGTCCCTCTCAATGTTACCGGACCAAAATGAATGAACATCCCAAACCTCTTCTCCATAAACCCCTTCATCACTTTCCCTGAAGTTCTCATTTCTCTTGCTAGCTGCTGTCCATTCCCAACCGATATAAATAATAACGAGCTAATTAAGTAGCTAACAATCTTTTTTAAGAGCCTAAAATATATTCCTCTATTCAACTTCATTTCATTTTTCTTAAACTTGATTTACTCAATTTAGTAAACTAATTTAATAACCAATTCATCCAGCTCTGGCGTCTTCAATCCTCTTCAACCCTCCATTGCTTTCTTGAGTGTTCCTCGTTATTCCTGCTTGTTGTTTGCCTCCACCTGTAGATTCAACCATTTCCCGGCGACTTATTCATCATTACCGTTTGATACAATTAAATACCAATAGTAGGGATTGTGAATAAAAAGAAACTCCTCTTTTGTCTCTTTCGCCTCTTTTGTCTCTTAGCAATTATAAGGAATGATGAGCTGAGCTACGCACTCGCTATGAAGTTTGAAAGCCGCCGTGAGCTGGCCGGCAACAACGCGCGGAGCGATCGGGTGTTGCCTTGACTTTTTTGGTTACTTTTTGCGTCAAGGCAAAAAGTAACGTAAAATAAAAATCTAAAACCAATTAATGTAAAAGAAGATGATCTTTTGCTCTACTTATGCACCAAAATAAAAAAGTGAAGTAATAACTCTATCTCCCATTTTCAAATTTTCAAATTTCCCTCATCCTTATTTTATAAAATAAAAACTTTGAATAATCTCATTACCAACCTTGTCAACAGCATGAATGACAAGTCTATGCCTTCCTTTACCACAAAATTCATCAAACTGATAAGTATATAAATCACCCTTTTTACTCAGTAATATCCAATGCCCATCCACTTTAGCAATTACTGTTTTTAATCCGGAATCATCAGTACATGTAAATTGCAGACATTCTTTTTCTGAAAATGATTGATTGTTCTTCCATCTTACTGGTAATACGGTAGGAGCAGTGCTATCAATGATCAATTGTACAGTACCCATTTCTGAAAACATTCCCTCCACCCAGTTT
>JBJMLT010000544.1:0-2416 GCA_045805165.1 Flavisolibacter sp. | reverse complement strand
CTTTGCGAATAAAGGCAGCACTGCCTGCTTTTATTTTTAAACCTTTCAGAACAGAAACAGGATTGAAAGAAGAAAGATATATAGCAGGATAACTTCCTGCTACCAAACCGCAAATAAGAGCAATAGCCAATAAAACAGTATTATGCACCGGATTATTTAAACCCAGATAAAGTTTCTTTTCTACCATGGTATTAAAGCCAGGCAGAACTATGTAGATAATGCCAATTGCAATAATTACACCGATTAGGGACATTAGCAAGGCCTCACCAATAAACTGAAATACCAACATTTTCTTTTCTGCTCCAAGAACCTTACGTACACCAACTTCTCTTGCTCTTTTTTCAGATCTTGCCGTTGCAAGGTTCATAAAATTGATGCAGGCAATAAGTAAAATGATCCACGCAATAGTTGTAAAAAGATTTACATATTCTATTCGTCCCCCGGACTGTTTTCCATCAATAAAATTGTTCCTTAACCTCCAATCCTTCATAGCAAATAAAAAAGGCTTTGCCACTGCGCCCGTATCCTTGGACTGTATATAACCATACAGTTTTTTATTTATAGCCTGCACATCTGCTTTTGGCTCAACTTCAACAAAGGTCATTATGCCATTATTGCCCCACTCTTTCAGCCAATCATTTTGTTTAAAATAGATTTCAAAGGGGGCCAGCCAGTCAAACGTATAAGTACTGTTTCGGGGAATATCTTTAATAACACCTGCAATTATGGACTCTGATTTATTATCCACTTTAAGCGTTCTTCCAATAACATCTGTAGTTCCGAAGAAGCTTTTCGCCATTTTTTCAGAGATCACAATATTGTTTAACTGAGAAAGCGCAGTAGATGCA
The DNA here is from genome assembly GCA_045805165.1 of Flavisolibacter sp. Taxonomy (GTDB): domain Bacteria; phylum Bacteroidota; class Bacteroidia; order Chitinophagales; family Chitinophagaceae; genus Flavisolibacter. The sequence goes on along the minus strand of JBJMLT010000544.1, from coordinate 1,568 downwards.
TTTCCTTTAATAAACGGAATAGTAAAAATGTTGAGAAAAGAAGCGTCAGCATACATGCCTCTCTCGTAAAGGGCTTTTTCTTCCAGAGTAAATAAACTGTTCTGCATCCAGGTAGCACGGGAACTGTTTTTAATTCCAGGAATTTCATCCTTCATGCCCTGAGCTAATAAGCCGGGAGTTGCAGCAAATGTATAGGTCTTTGCGTCGAAGGATTGATTTTCCATTACCTGGTAGATCAGATCCTTATTTATATTCTGCTTGTTGAAGGTAACCTCATCTTCCACCCATAAAAAAATTAGTGCTGCACAGGTAATGCCTACAGATAAACCGAGAATATTCAAAAGACTATATGTCTTATTATTCCATAAATTCCGTAAAGCAGTCTTTAAATAATTCCTGAACATAAAACCGTTTTGATATTATTTTATAGTAAGATGTATCCTTCCGCTTCCTGCTACTACTGTTACTGGTATTCCACCTCCATTTAATTTCCCCTTTATCTGATCCTCTTCCATATTGCCAGAGAAATTATTCAAATGACTTGTTTTTATATTTTGCGCATTCATGTCAAGGTCCATGCCTTTATTTGAGGGAATTTGTAAATTGATATTGCCTCCTGAATTACTGACCTTAAGGTATTTTCCTAAAGAAGTCATAGAGATATCTATGCTGCCACCACTTGTAGAAGTTTCCAGACTGCAGGAAAGGTTTTCAAATTGAATGCTTCCACCGGAAGTGTGCGCTCTTAATTCGCCTTCAATATTTTTCCCTTCAATTCCTCCCCCACTGGTAGTTGCATTGATATTTCCTTTTAGATTTACGAGTTCAAGAGATCCACCTGATGTGGTAAGCTTTATTGTACCATCGCAGTTGCTGGCATCAATACTTCCGCCGCTAGTATTCAGATCAATATCGTCGTGCGAATCTTTAACCTCAATGCTTCCTCCTGAAGTTCTTCCGCTGATCTTGCCACTTACATGATCTATGCTAAGGCTTCCGCCACTTGTAGAAAAATCTTCTTTACCGGAAAGATTGGTAAGGCTTATGCTGCCGCCACTTGTCGAAAGATCGGTAGAAGCATCTTTAGCAATATATACTCTGAAAGAAATATTAAGAGCCTTTTTCCAATCCCTTATTTGATGCTTCGACTTTGCAATTGCAGTTACCTTTCCATTGGAAGAATTAATAGAAAGGTCATAATCAGTATCCAAACGTTTCTGGATCTCTTCTTTTGATATGCTATTAATTATTTTGTAATTCGATGGTGTAATATAAACTTCAACCCGTGCTTTAGATGCGTCTACGCCTTCAACAGATATACTTCCGCCGGAAGTTTCTACCTGAGCATTATTAATTGTCTGATTACTTAATTGCTTTACAAGAAATGGTTCCTTATCTGTCTGTGCAAGAACCGTTAAGCAACCAACTGAAAGTGTTAAGAAAAATAAATACTTTTTCATACTATTTTTTTTTGGTTTGATTATTCTGTTCTTTATCGAAATAAATACATCTCCAAAACCTTACTCATTTTAGGTTCTTTAAAATGAAATCCTTAGTTGGCTGCATTT
>JBJMLT010000543.1:0-8370 GCA_045805165.1 Flavisolibacter sp. | reverse complement strand
ACTTTTATATTCTTATACGCTTGCTGAAGGTATACGTGCTGAATTCCGGTGGACTTATCAGTATAATCATCTGTTATAACACCATCATCTATATCCTGCGATGAAATATGTATTTTGTAAGATTGATTTTTAAGGGAGGCCAATAATTCAGCAGAAGGTTTTATTTGTGCAGATACCCGGGTAAAAGAGAAAACGCACAATACCAATATTGCTGTTTGCAATATCATTTTTCTCATGTGCAGTAAATTTTGGATGTGTTTAAATCTACCGAAAATGTATATAAGAAATTATTTTTTAAATCATTTCTTTTCCTTATATTATAATTACCTGTATTTATAAAAAGAATGGCATGCTTTAAACATGCCATTCAATCGTATCGAAATTGATCCTTCCTTAATTTACTCTTTCAATCTTTCAATCGGTCAATTTTTTTTTTCCTTTTCACTATCCACTTAAGCGCCATCGATACGGTAAAACTTACTATAGCTCCCACTAAAGCCAGTATAGCAGTCTTGAATAATTCATCCACCCTTATCTGCAATAGTATTACCAAAAGGGTACCACCGGCGGTACCGGCTTTGGCAGATACATCGGTTTGCATATTAGTTTCCATTTTGCTTATTCACCACTTCATTTCCAGTGGTCGCCTGGCTTACAGCAGATGCTACACTGCCCGCAATGGCAAAGTATCCTGCAATCTGAACCACTGCAGCCGGTAATGCAATAGGTGCAGCTAATATGGAGGCGCTTACAGCAGCTAATACCAATCCTATATTCCTGATCGTTTTAAAAAATGCTGGTGTTGGCGATTGTATTCTTTCCTTTATTGTCATATAAATTGCTTTTAATTGTTAAATAAATCATGTCTTCTGTATTTTGAATCAATACCAACAGCTTTTCCAAAGCTTTTCTTGATTCATTACCCATTCCTTCTCCGGTTAATTCTGAAACCGGAGCGATACAGCCCTTTAATTCTTTAAGCGCATTATTGGCTGGATGCATAAGTATCTCCGATCGGTTTTCCACATGCTTAACCAATAAATGTTCTTTGAACTTCGGACTGTAACGCTTTATTAATTCGTATTTCCCTTCAGGTATGCACGATATTTCATGCTGGTTATCCAGCCAGGGCAATTCAATAGAATAACATTGCAGCTTGCCATTTATATATATCGATCCATTTGTACCCTTCGAATAATACTTCCTTATTAATTCCAGTTCCATACTAAACTTTAAATTCAAATCAACGATTCTCAAATCAACCATCTCCCTCCTTGTCAACTTGTCAACCTGTCAACTTCTCTCTTCTCTAGCTAACCTTCACAATGCTCAACGCATTATAGCTTCCGGATTTTAAAGGATAATAAACAGAATTTATTTTCTGGAAGAATTGAATGCCCAGCACCAGGAACAGCGAATGTGTACTGTTGGCAGGAACTGAATTCACCAGGCTAATCAATGCTGTTGGATTATTATCCCATGGAAGTATCGCACTTTCATTCATATCATTAGATGATATGGCATTTGTAAAATTTACTTCTGCTCCTGCAGAAACGATCTTGAAATGGGTAGTGCCGGACGGGGCAGAAACCATAGCAGCAGGATTGAAAGGAGCAATGTTTACAGTTAGTGCACCTGTTACTCTGTCTATCGAGCAGGCTAAAGGAGCTTTAAATGTTGTATCAAGATTAGCATGCGCATTAAATCCAAATCCATTTAATAATTGCATGTTTCCATTCACCACGCTTCTCGCACCTCGTGCACTAACTGTATCAGTTTGTACCACTTTTAGCATGCGGCCGGTCAATCTGCTTGTCATTCGGTTATCCTTGCCATCCTGAAGTAAGAACTGAAACGCATCTCTTAAAACTTTTCCTGCTTTTCCTGCACTGCCGAATTCTGCATTATTTTCTCTTGTTCTTTGAAAAGATGCATCTGTTTTTATACGCGCGGCATCCAGACTGGTTTTTTGTTTTGCCAGGAACTCTCCGTTTGATTTTAAAAATGTAATGTCTCCGATTGTACCTTTTAATTTATAGGTAGATAATTGTTTTGCCATTTTTTTAATTTTTAATTGATTTAATAATGTGTCGAAAAAAACCATTGATCATGATCACTTTTGTACTTGTATTTCGTTCAACACTGCAAGAATAAGAAGGGGTTTTGCTTCAGAAAAATGTCTGCGGAATCCGCGGTAAAAGGCGGTAAAAAACGGTAAAATGCGGCACTTTTTATCAGCAGATCAGAGATCATAAAAGCAGCGATCAGCGGTCTCACGCTTCCTGAACTATTTTTTTGCCGAATGGCATTAAGGCGATTTCCACCATCTTAAAGTGTTGTCTTCCAAAAGGAATTCCGATAATGGTAATGGTAAGCAGGAATCCGAAAACTATATGGCCAATGGCAAGCCACAAGCCGCCGCAAAAGATCCAGATTATATTTAAAAGCATGAAAAGACATCCATTGCTTTGGTCACCTGGCACTATTCTGCTTCCAAAGGGCCAAAGCATTAACAGGCCAAGTTTAAAACATTGAAGACCGAAGGGAATGCCAATAATGGTAAGGCAAAGGGCAAACCCACCTACGAAATAAAAAAAAGCAGAATAAAGCCCTCCAAATATCAGCCAGATTAAATTTCCTAAAGTGTTCATTTGTAACCTTCCTTTGGTTTACTGATAATTATAGAGGTATTTTCTTTGGAACAGGATAATGAAGGTAGATAAAAGAGAAGCAATGCGAAATATTTCATAAGCAATATTTCGAATAATGCAATGTCAATAAATAAACTAAGAAGTAAGGGTTAAAACTGTAATCTATTTGACGGCAACTAAAACTGCCGGCTCCTATTAAACTCAGTATATAATCATGCTTAATGAATACGCTTAATGATAGCCATATTCTTAAATAAGCAAGAAGAGATCATGACAGAAATAAATTACAGCAATCCGCCCTCAATTAAACAGCCAGTATCCTGTTGGCATAAAATATCAACAGCGCCATGATCAACACTAAAAGAAGTAGCAATACAGTTATCGCAATATCCCCATAACCATCTTTATAAAACTGTTCATCGTAAACAGGAATCTCCGGTTTTCTCTTTTCTTTTTTCTTCCAGGCTATTTTCATCTTATTCATTTATTTAATTAAACAAGCCGGCATCAGATTTAATGTAAAAGTCCATCGGGATTTCATTAACTAATGTTACACCTTGTTAAACGTAGTTAATACATTTTCACTTCCCTTAAGGACAAAGAAGAAAAAACTGTAATTCAGCCTGAAAGCATGTTCCTACCTTTAGTGTCCACTAAATAACTCACTCATGAAAGAATTTATGTTTCTTATCCGCAAGCAGGAAGGCCATGGCCAAACCGAAAAAGGGGAACAGAAAGAATTTCTTGAAGCATGCAGATTGTATATAAGCAAATTAAAAAAGGAGGGAAGATTAATTGCGGCACAGCCTCTCGAACGTCAGGGTAAATTGCTTTCGGGTAATCGTAATCAATGGAAAGATGTTCCTTTTAATGAATCAAAAGAAGTAATTGCCGGTTATTACCATATTCGGGCTATAGATATTGATGAAGCTATGGAAATTGCAAAGGACAATCCGGAATTCGAATATTCCGAAACGGCAAGAATTGAAATAAGACCAATAAAAGTTAAGGAAGAATCAACAGGATTTGTATATCCGGAATGTGAGACAATGAAAATATGAACTGGGAATTTAATTTTTAGACATTTCTCCGATCAACAGGTACCTGGCTAACGGAATTTCATCGGGAAGCACTTCAGCTTCAAATCCATGATCATTCACCAGGCGAATAACTGAATTCGCCGGTACTAATCCATTTTTATTTTCAACACGTAAAATACGGTCATGGTCATCCAGATCAAAATTGGCTCTATAATCAGGATGTATTTTATGCAGATCTTCTATTAGCCTGTTGGCATGATGCCTGTCAGTAATATTCGTTCTAAATACTTCTATCATAACTTTCAGATTGGTAATTCCAGACCTCGCCATTCATGACCTCTCCTGGTAAAGTCCAAATATATTTCCATAAGGATCACTGAAGCGGGCTGTTATTTCTGGTGCATCCATTCCTACAGGTTGCACTATCTTGCCTCCATTCTCCATTACAGATTCAATAGCTTTTTGCATATTATCAACCATAACATAAACAATCATTTCAGATACGCCTGCTTTTCTGCCTGTTACCCATCGCCCGCTAACTTGTCCTGTAGTATCATCGAATGAAACATCTCCATTATCATTATGACGAATGTTCCAGGCAAAAACGGACTTATAAAAATCGGCAGATTTTTTTACGTCATCAGTAGGGATCTCGATATAGCAGATCTTGCCGTTAGCTAAGGTGGGAACTTTTTGATCATCCATAATTGAAATAAATTTAGTTTGCTGATTTTAATTGATCAACGGCACACAACCCTAAACCATTCATCTAATATTAAACACTCTCTAAATTATCAATAATCTTTTATAACCAATCCGCCATCTCTCTCTCCTTGTCAACTTGTCAACCTGTCAACTTCTCTCTTCCCCCAACCGAACCCATTGAAAACTAACCTCTAAAATATTTCTAATTCCTTCTCTATAACATATCCATGATTTTTTATATCTTGTAGATAACAATCCCACCCTCATATGAAAGAGAAAACTAAAATCCGAAAAGAGATCCGCATGATCGTTGTCGAGAACAATAAGCGCGATCAGATATTAATGACAGAAATGTTTGCTCACCGCAACTGGGAGCAGCATGTAACTCTTCTCAAAGATATTGCTGAATTAATTGATGTTCTCGAAAACACAACCGATGCCCATTTACCTTCTCTTATAGTTTTAAATGCAAACCTTTCTAGGGTGGCCATACAGGACGCTTTACAATTGCTGAAAAAAGATGATCGTTATGGATTTGTACCCGTTGCTGTTTATGGTGAATCTCTGGAAGGTCAATTGGAAGATGAATTACTCGATCTTGGTGCAGAATTCTGCCGCCAGAAACCCTCTACAATTGAAGGAATGAATTCTCTGGTAAATGAATTGGTCGAATATACTATCCGTCTGAGAGACAAACGGGAAAAGCTGACAAGCTGAATTACTCTTTAGCAATATTCCTGGCAATCCTTAGCTTTAAACATGCCACAGTCAATAAAACGCTCATCACCAAAACCCTGGTTGATCATTGGTTTTAGTTTATTATTAATTGCACCCATTCTCGCACATCTAAGTAATGCGGGATTAATTCATCTTAATCTTAGCGACACCACAGAAAGCATCGTAAAGAACATCTCCCACATCGGCGGAGCAACTGTCATTTTCATTGGGCTTATTCTTTTAATAATTAAGTCAAAAGTCAAAAGTTAAAACCATTTCTAAAAACTACCCCATTCCTGAACCAACAACTTCTTTAACTTTTAACTTATTCCCGACCATTGACGATTCACGATTCACGATCATTGACGATTGACGATTGACGATTCACGATTTTAACTTTTAACTTTTAACTTTTAACTTATTCCGGGCCAGATGATCGTTGGACTTGTAAAAAATTCAGAAACAGTTAATTCTACTACAAGGCTCGTGTACTTTGCTTTTATTATGGTTGGAATGTTTGGAGAGCTGGGATTGCTGGGTAGTCAATTAAAATCTATTGTGCATTGGTCTCCATATGGTACAGTGAAAAATATTATTTCTGCTAGCCTCACGCCGTCCTCCTGGTCAAACGATACCACAATGTCCCTATTGGCCACCATCGCCTATGCCCTAATCTTCGCATTCCTCGGAATAAAATGGTTCAAATGGAACATAAAATGAATTATATGAATGATGAATAAGCATATATCCTCCGTCCTTGTCAACTTGTCAACCTGTCAACTTCTCTCTTCTGTCAACTGTTAACTTGTCAACTTCTATTAACCTTCATTAACCTCCCCACTTGCCTACTGGTAAATCAACATGATGAACGGAAGCGAATCATAACAAGAACATAATTACATAACTATAATAGATAAATGATTAAACAATCTTCATCTACTATCATCTTATATACATAACATTTAAAATTAAATAGTATGAAAAAGATTTTTACCCTTTTATTTTCAGTAGGAATTGTAGGAACTGTTTTTGCGCAATCCGGTCGTCAGGACAGATTCAAGGTATCGCATGATGTAGCTTTCAATAAAGCTCCTGAAACCTTGATGTACAACCATTCATCATCTGCTAACGATACTTATATGATGGGTGGAAGAGATAAAGACCGCCAGATCAATCAGGTGAACCGTGATTTTGACAGGCAAATTATGGCAGTAAGGTATAACCGTCATTTAAGGCCTTTTGAAAAACAAAGACAGATACAGTTCCTCGAAGCTCAGAAAGATCAAAGGATCAGAGAGATAATGAACCAGTTTTCATATCACGATCGTAATGATCGAAATAACCATAGATGGTAAACAATTTTGTTTCTCTCCAAAAGCCCGTCCCCCCACGGGTTTTTTTATTTTGCCAATTGTCAACTTTACTCTCCCTCCTTGTCAACTTGTCAACTTGTTAACCTGTCAACTGTTCTTCCTCCGCGCCCTTACCTCCTCCGCGCCCTTTGCGTGAAACCATCCTCCTTGTCAACTTGTCAACCTGTCAACCTGTCAACTTCTTTTTCGACCAACGACCAAGGTCCACCGATCACTTCCTTTCTAAAAACCCCACCAACATCTTCATTAACGCAACCCTTTTATTAGTAAACGAATGATCAGTATGCCAAACTTCATAATCAAAATAAGAAAGGTTTGCATGTTGTAATATGCCGGCCAACTGTTTATTAAGGTTGTGTTCGTCAAGCATTATAATTTCTTTTCTGGCTAGATCACCTATACCTTTTTTTAGATCATATTGATCACGATGATGAATTACCGGACTAAAAAGATTTTTCGCAGTAGTGTTCAAAACAAAATATTGAGGGATCATTTTATTTTTAATTGCATCATCCAGGTCAGCATCAGTCTTGTACTTTTCCATATCCTGATTAATATCCCAAATGGATAATGCGAATCCTTTTTTTATCTCTGGCAATCTCTCTAATGCTTTCAGGCATACCCATCCTCCCATGCTATGTCCAAACAATGCGATGTTCGACGCATCAATATGCAGGGAATCAGAATATTTTTTACAGAAAGCTACTGCATTTACCACATCATCAACACAATTCGTAAAGCTGAATTTTCCTTGACTGCCCCAGGCGCCACGGTAATTAAAATAAATAACATTCCAGCCATGTGCTCGCACTACTTGTGCCAGATCCAGATTACGTTCATTACCTGGAAAACCATGAAGTAGCAACAAGGTGGGATGTTTTCCACCACCATTGGCCCTATATATAATTCCCTGTAATAAAGCTTTTTCAGAGGGTATAGTAAGTTCTGTTAATCCTGCCGGGAAGTTTTTATCCCAGTTAATATCTCTCATAACCAGTGTATCTGGTTCCTGTGCCAGAGCAAAATGAGAAACTAATAATCCAATAATTACAATTTTAGCTTTAATAAGTTTATTCATAACAGTTAGTAAAAAACGTTGTTTTTCAATATGTAAAAACCGCAACAATTTGAGTGCTTTCCGGCTTGCAATTTTTCAGTTAATTTATTATTTTGTAATAAACCAATCTACCATGAAATCCAATAAAACCACACTTACTGTAGTGTCACGATCAAAAAAGATAAGCCAAAAAAATTCCCGCCCCTCCAAAATCGTTTCTATGTCCTCCAAACCCCGCTCCGCATAACCCATCAACCCTCAAAATCAGCAATCCTCAAATCCGCGATCACCGTCCCTCCTTGTCAACTTGTCAACCTGTCAACTCTCTCTTCCATCAATTATCATCTGCCAACTTCCCTTCCATTCTTCATCACAAACACCACCTTTCCAAACACCATCATATCTTTCAACGGATCACCATCCACAGCAATAATATCTGCAAGCTTACCAGCTTCAATGGTGCCAATACTATTTTGCTTACCTAATAATGTAGCCGCATTTATGGTAGCTGCTTTAATCGCATCCATCGGCTTCATTCCTGCTTCAATCATGTAAGTAAATTCTTTCCAGTTATTGCCATGCTTATATACACCGGCATCAGTTCCAAATGCAATTTTAACTCCTGCTTTATAGGCGCGGCCCAAAGTTGCTTGTATCTGGCTACCGATTATCATTGCCTTCGCTGCAACAACTGGTGGATAATAACCAGGAATTTTCGCGGAATCGGAAACAGATTTACCTGCAATAATGTTAGGAAAATACAATACTCCGTTTTTCTTGAAGTGCTCTATAGATTGATCTTAATTTATTGTTGTTTGGTAATTTTT
>JBJMLT010000542.1:0-6968 GCA_045805165.1 Flavisolibacter sp. | reverse complement strand
GTTCCTCAACTTGAAACAGCTGCTTATCCTATTATCAGCATTGGACAAGGGTGTGAATGCGAACCTCTACTAATGTGGGAAACTATTCGTGAAGCTATATTAGAAATTCGAAGACATACAAATAAAGGAAGCATAAATATTAATACAAACGGATCTAAGCCTGATGCTGTAAGAGCTCTTTGTGAAGCAGGATTAAACAGCATTCGAGTTAGTACCAATTCAGCGCGCAGGGAGGTCTATATGCCTTATTACAGGCCAAATAATTATGAATTTAAAGATATTATCGAAAGTCTGAAAATAGTAAGAGAATATGGAGGATGGACATCCATCAATTATTTTGTATTTCCAGGGATAACAGATTCTATTGAAGAATATGAAGCGTTAAGAAAATTGATAAAAGATACTGATCTGCGTATGATACAATGGAGAAATTTTAATATTGACCCTGATTGGTATTTAGGAAAAACCAATATATCTGAAACAGGCGAAGTATTAGGGATTAAACAACTAATGGAATTAATAAAAGAAGAATTCCCGCATTTGAAATTTGGATATTTTAATCCGCCAATTGAACGTATAAAAGGAAAATTTGAAATGGACTTCGCCCATGATATTCCACAAATCCAGCATTAGAAATTGATTGAGCTATTTCTTATTTTTTTGTAAGAATTTATTGGTTTCATCTTTATAGATGGCTATATAATGAGAGCGAAATTGTGCAGCCATTACCCTATTTTGTTCGGGTGATACAATGATAATAGCTTTTGAAGGCATAGAAGGCATATGACAATCAATACAATTATTTTTAATTGATATAGCCGTTGTTTTAAACGTACAGAAATTCTTATGTTGTTCATTATGACAGTTCATACATCTTTGAGAAAATAGTGTAATATTCCCTCTTTCATTTTCGTGAGAATTATGACAAGTATTACAAGTTAATGTATTAGTGAACCTGAAACATTTGCTTGCCCGCAATAAACCATACTGGTTCCCATGAACATCAATATTTCTATAGTCAACTGTTCTCTGAGACGTATCTACATCAAAATAATCGGAAAGTGAATTTCCTGATACAAATGAAAATGATGGTTTTGTTTTAGTCATTCTTCCACCATGACAAAGAGTACATAGATCCAATTTTTGCTGCCTTGTAAATGTGGCCGGATTAATTATAAATTTCCCTTGCTTTTCATTAGGATTATTTGTTTGAAATTCAACATGCTTTAAGCCGGGGCCATGACACTTTTCACAATCCACTCCATAAATGATTCGCTGACTATTAAATTTTTCCTGATCTTCCTCCGCGTCCTTAATTCTTTCAGCAAATGTCGTATGGCACTCAAGGCATCGTGATGTTATTGGCCTGTTGAACTGAACTTTATTGGGATATCCGGGACTATTTCCCCATTGATGTGCAAATGAGTAATAAGTAAGAGGCATCTGATACAAAAAAGAACGTTGCCAGTATACATAGGATTGACCTTTTACTCCAGATCCGATCACAATATCCATTCTATGCGCTAATTTTCTTTCTTTATTCAAATAAGCAACCTGGTAAAGGGAAGTATCTGCTTTTTCAACAGCAACATATAAAGAAGGATTAAAGTAATAGATATTCTTAACAGTGTCAGCACTTCCTTCTACCGTTGATCGATTTGCCGGTTGAGATGTAATGAAATGCGCTGTATGAATATGATGCTGGTAAATATCCTTATGACATGAAGCACAAGAAGCAGAACCAGCAAATTGATTATACCCTGGTGGTATTGAACTTTGTTTATTATCTTCTTTATTTATGCACTCAGTGAGAGAAAATATTCCTGAAAAAATAATCAAGATGAGCCAGGTTGATCTTCTGAAGTATAATTTAGAATACATATTATTATTCATCTCCAAGCCAGCTCACCTTTTGTTCTGACTTATGGGATTTAACTAAGATATCCTTATAAAGTTCCGGCCGTCTTGCTTTTTTATATCGGGTGCCTCCAGCCTTTTCAATTTGTTCATAAATGCATGTTCCTATTACAAAATCATCACCCAATGTCCTGCATTCAGCAATTATGTCACCAAATGGATCTATGATCATTGAACAACCATTTTTCAATTGATCATCATCCATGCCTATAGGATTAGAAAAAATAACATAAGCTCCGTTATCATATGCTCTTGAAGGCAACCATTTAATTAGCCAATCGCGGCCTTTCATGCCATCAAATTCCAATCGCAAGGATGTAGGATCTTTAAATCTGTTCTTCCATAATTGAGGATCAACGAACCCGGCGCCAGGTCTTGTCGATGGCGTGCACATTGTAACATGCGGCATAAAAATAATATCAGCTCCCAGCAGACTGGTAGCCCTAACATTTTCAATAATATTATTATCGTAGCAAATAAGAATACCACATTTCCACCCATGAAGGTCAAAAACGCAATATTCATTTCCGGGATTTATATGCGGATTAATAAATGGATGCAGCTTACGGAATTTAGCTATCAAACCATTCTTATCTACGCAAATACAGGCTTTAAAAAGATCATTATTTGAATCCTTTTCAAACAGGCCGGCAAGAATAGAAATGTTGTTCTTCTTAGCAATAGATATTAAAGCCGAAGTGCTTTTCCCATCGGGGATCATTTCTGCCAGATCCAGCATCTGATCTTTATTTAAATGGCGGGCGAACGTATACCCAGTTATAGAGCATTCGTGAAAGGCAATAACTTTTGCACCCTTAGCTGCAGCTTCACCAGATAATTTATCTATTACGGAAAGATTATATTCCTTGTCTCCACTTTTATTTTCAAATTGAGCGGTTGCAATCTGTAAATTCTCCATTTTCTCCTTATCTATGATCTATAAATTTATAATTATAAATCACATTCGCCAAAGCAGAATTAATTCATGCATTAATGAGCACTGATCTGTCCTCTTATCTCTCCACCGCCATGTGCAGTTGTATGTACATTCCAGTACCATTTACCTGCAAGCAGATCTGTTTTTTGGGCTTCTGTAATACTTGTTGATCCCGATGCTGAACCAGAAGTTCCGTTATTATTTACCGTAAACGGAATGATCACGTTTGCATTTGTACCTGCTAATGCAGGTCCATGTATATGCGCTGCTGTAGCAGGACCAGAAAGATTAGTCCAGGTAAGGTTATAAGTAAGAACATTCGTAGTTCCATCTAAAGTTCCTGTAATAGTTCCTGTGCCACCCGTAGAAACAGCAGACACTTCCTGTGCACCTGATCCATCACCACTTAATACGTATGTTACCGTATTACTTCCTGAACTCTTTTTTGTACAGCTTAAAAAGGCAAATACTAATGCCGAGAATAAAATTGAATACCTGATAAATAGCATACCATTCCTTTTCATATAAGGTAGTTTTATATTTAAAAATAGGAGACTCGTAAGTACACAGGATACGGTAATGAATTCCACAGTACAGAAAAAAATCATTATTGATCCCAGTTCCGGAACTGGCTATAGATTGCAATTATATACGCAGGAAAAGGCAATGTGGTTGGTAAAACAAAATGAGTAAAGGAAACAAGGAGTGCTGGGGATAAGAGTCTGCAAAAGGCAGCATAATAAATTGTTAATACAATTTAAAAGCAAAAAGAGTGGCCTATATAACTAAAGGATGGCACCTTATGGCAATCCTATTAAAAAAATTTGCTTATACTTTATACCGCATGCTTTTATAATTGTTAAAACAAGCTTAGAGAATAGACATTCACACGCAATTTGGCTAACTTTTACACCGTTTTAAGGTCATATCTTTCAACCTTATATTTGTATGAGCAACACTATATCCATGTCCGCAGATTTTGAAAGACAAAAAAATATCCAGGCTACCTTATATACTTTCGGAGTTACAGGTGCAGTTATACTATTGTTTTTTCTTATAAAATGGAGTATTCCGGTAAATATTTCCTATCCACCAGTTCAGGAAGTTATCGATATAAATTTAGGAAGTGGTGATGTTGGCTCAGGACATGATCAGCCTCAATTACCAGGTGAGCCTGCACCAGCCAAGCAAACAGCCTATGTTCCTCCTCAGCCTGTAAAATCAGTAGCACAGGAGGATTCAAAAGACATAGATGATAATGAAAAGGAAAATACTGCTCCACCATTGGTAAAACCTACAGTTGTTAAGCCTAACGCTACTAAAATCAATACTGAAAATAAAACTGTTAAAACAACTCCCAAGCCCCAACAGGTAATAGTTCAGGCAACACCAAGGCCAAAAGCGATATTAGGACATACGATAGGTGGCAATGGCAATGGTGGAAATGGCGCGGATACTTATAAGCCAGGTACAAATGAAGGAATTGCAGGTGGAAATGGTGATCAAGGAAGGCCTGGTGGAAATCCCAATGGTAAAAGCTATACTGGAAGTCCAAGAAATCTGGGTGTTCGCATTATTAGTATACCCTCACAAAGTTTCCAGGATGATTTTAATGAAGGTGGAAAAATAGCTTTGGATATAGAAGTGGATGGCAGCGGAAAGCTTGTTTCTGCTTCGTACGAGATCAATGGCTCTACACTACCGCAATCCAGTAAACAGTACATTATTGCGCTAAGAAGAGCAAAAGAAGTTAAATATCCTAAAGTTGATGGAGGTTTTAAGCAGGTATTAAGCATGAACTTTTCGGTTAAATAGGGAACAGCAATATTTTTGCTAAAGTGAATTACGCTGAAGCAATACATTATATCTACGAAAAGCTGCCCATGTTCAGTCGCATGGGCAGCGCTGCATATAAAAAAGATCTTACCAATATACGGATCCTATGTTCCCGTCTTAATAATCCTCAACATCAATTCAAAAGCATCCATGTTGCCGGTACCAATGGCAAGGGATCGGTTAGCCACATGCTGGCAGCCATATTTCATGAAGCCGGATATAGAACAGGCTTATACACCTCTCCTCATTTATATGATTTCAGGGAAAGAATTAAAATCGATGGCAAGATGATAGATGAGGATTACGTTTCTTCATTTATTGAAAGCAGTATACCTGTCATTGAAGAAATTGAACCATCTTTCTTTGAAATAACCGTGGCTATGGCATTTTCGCTTTTTGCAGAAGAAAAAGTTGAAATTGCAATTATTGAAGTTGGTTTAGGCGGCAGACTGGATAGTACCAATATTATCACACCTGAATTATCTGTAATAACAAATATTGGATGGGATCATATGAATATTCTGGGTAATTCACTGGAAGAAATTGCTTTTGAAAAAGCTGGCATCATAAAAGAAAATATACCTGTTGTTATTGGTGAAAAGAAGCAGGAAACAATATTCATATTCCAATCTGTAGCTGCGACGAACAATGCCTCAATATATTTTGCTGAAGATAGTTTTCATATTGAAAATTATAAACTTTCTGATAAGAATTTAAAAGTAGATATCAAGGATTTGAAATCAGAAGAACATAAACAATTTGAACTGGATCTTCCAGGCATTTATCAAACTAAAAATATTGTAACAGTTCTGCAGGCAATTAAAATCTTAAATGATAAAAAGATTACTGATGAAGTAGTTCATCAGGCATTAAGAAATGTGCGATCGTTAACAGGGTTTAAGGGGAGATGGGAACTTATACATGAAGATCCGTCAGTAGTGCTTGAAGTAGCGCATAATAAGGAAGGCATTGAGCAAATGCTATTGCACGTTAGTAAAGTTAAACATAAGCGCCTTCATATCATAATTGGAACTGTAAAGGATAAAGATGTTGAAACCATTTTAATACAACTTCCTTCTAATGCTAATTATTATTTTACGAATGCCCATATTCCCAGAGCATTAGATTATTTTTCCTTACAATGCAAAGGAAAGGAGTATTTCCTTAATGGAAAAGGATATGATGATGTAAATGATGCTTTGCAAGATGCACTTTTGAATGCAGATATTGATGATCTTATTATTGTTTGCGGAAGTTTGTTCTTGGTTGCAGAAGTAAATAAGGAGTTAATACGTCAATTCTCCTAGCCTTTCCAAGGCATATAAAATACAAGTTACATGCAGTGCCTGAACAATCTTGTTTTCTCTTACTAATTGCTTTACTTCTTTGATATCATATATCAAAACTTCTACATCTTCAGTCTCATCAAGACTTTGTTCGGAAACTTTCTCTCCACCTCTTGCCAGATACATTTGCATGTAATTATTCGTAGTTGCCGGATTTGCAGATATCTTGCCCAAATATTCATACGATTCAAAAGTGTAACCAGTTTCTTCCTTAAGTTCTCTTTTAATAGCGAATTCAGGAGATTCGCCTTTATCAACTACACCCCCAGGCAATTCTGTACTAATTACCTCAAGTCCATGCCTGTATTGCTTTACCATAACAACCTTATTATCTTTTGTCAAAGCAAATGCGCTTACCCATGTAGGATACTCAAGTGTATAATAGGCAGGCATGATACGTCCATTCGGCAATTCACATTTCTCCTTTCGTATAGTTAACCATGGAACGTTAAAAAGGTATTCGGAATCGAGAACTTTCCAAATCATGAAATTTGAAATTTGATATTTGATATTTGAAATTACTTAGATCAAACTGACCTGTCTTTAAATTTCTGTCCTTTTATCAATGAATTGTTCAAATATTTTATAAATCCAAAAATTTCTTTTGCAAGAGTCTCATATTTATCAATCAATTCTGATCCTTCACTTTTATCAATATAGTTTTGATCAATTGCTCTATAAATTTGAGACCTAATTTCTCCACATGAACCTTTTGCATGACTTAAAAATTGAACGAACTCCAATCGACCTGAACGTTCAAATCCTTCTGCTATATTATCCATTATTGAACCTGCGGATGACCTTGCCTGATCACGAAACCTAAAATCATTAATAAAAGGTGGTATGCTCGTCAATTTAAATACTTTCAATGAAAGTTCTCTCGAAGTCTTCCAAATTTGAAGGTCTTCAAACTTAAGTATGGTTGCCATAAT
>JBJMLT010000541.1:0-2969 GCA_045805165.1 Flavisolibacter sp. | reverse complement strand
CAGAATACCTGTTACTTCAGAAACTAATAATTATCATTTAATGCATACTATTGGAATTGCAGGGGTAATTGGACAGAGAAAGGGTGCGCCGGTGAAGGAGGGAATGTAGGCGGGGAGAATTGTAGTATGTGTAGTATTGGTAGTATAAGTAGTATTAGTAGTATTTGTTGTAATAGTGGTATAAGTAGTATTTGTTGTAATAGTGGTAATAGTAGTATAAGTAGTATTGGTAGTATTCGGGATATTAGTTGAAATAGGGGAAGGTGGGAAGTAAGAAATGCATTACTTATTTTATTAATTATATCAGTGAAATTTATTGTCCCAAGAAATTCGAATCCAAAAACCAAAAGCACTATACCACTAATACTACCAATACTACAAATACTATTTATACTACCATTTACTGCTGCATAAGGAAACGGTTGCTTACCACAAGATCTTTTGAGCCTGGAGTGTATTTATAAAAGCCTTCGCCTGATTTAATTCCTAATTTGTTTGCTTCAACCATGTTTATCAGTAAAGGACATGGGGCATACTTGGGATTGCCAAATCCTTCCTGTAAAACTTTTAATATACTTAAGCAAACATCCAATCCAATGAAGTCGGCCAATTGTAACGGTCCCATCGGATGGGCCATACCTAATTTCATTATTGAATCAATTTCTTCAACTCCTGCTACATTTTCATAAAGGCTATAAATCGCCTCATTGATCATAGGCATTAAAATCCTGTTTGCAATAAATCCCGGATAGTCATTAACCACAAAAGGATCCTTACCTATTTTTCTACTCAGGTCTACTATAGATTCAGTAATCTTTTTATCAGTTTCATAGCCATTGATTATTTCAACCAATTTCATAACAGGAACCGGATTCATAAAATGCATTCCAATAACCTTTTCAGGCCTATTAGTGGCGGCAGCTATTTTTGTAATAGATATTGAGGAGGTATTAGAAGCCAGAATGCAATTCTGTGGAGCGTATTCATCTATCTCTTTAAAAAGCCCGATCTTAATATCCACATTTTCAGTTGCAGCTTCAATAACAAGATCTGCATTTTTTACACCAGTTGCAAGGGAAGTATTTGTAGTAATATTTTTTTGAGCGGATTCTTTAACTGGCAAACTTATTATTCCTTTAGTTGCCTGCCTTTCCAGGTTTTTTGCAATTGTTTCAAGTGCTTTGTTAAGTTGTGCCTGTGATATATCAACCAATGTGACATTAAATCCATTTTGAGCAAATACATGAGCGATACCATTTCCCATTGTTCCTGCACCGATTACGGATACATTTTTCATACTCCTTATTTAAAGTGCGGCAAACGTAAAAAGAAAAGTTGACAGTTGACAGGTAACTGAAGAACCGTGTCAGATAACTAACTCATGAAAGCGTGATGAATTTCTTTATTGAAGGAAGCTGAAAATAAAAATTGCTATTCGTCTTTTCTTTTAAAATCTCCCCGTTTCCATGCCTGAATGAATTCGGACCAGGCGGCAGGATTAAATATATTCATTGGAGGGGTTTGGCCTGTATAAGTAGCTTTATTCGCGATATTTCTAAATTGAAGGCTGCTTGCTTCGCTGGCATCACCGGGTAATGTTCTCATTAGCACTCTTCTTTTTGCAACACTATTATTTTGCCTGGCTATTTCAATTTCATCATCCGGTACTTTAGTATTTGTAAAATCGCGTTCGAACTGTGAAGGCGTTGGCCGGGGACGAATAATCGTTGCAGGAAGGTAAGCGGTATCCTCTATCATTAACTGTACTACGCTGTATTGGTTACCCTGAAGATTCCTTGGTATGGATACAGTTTTGGGCTTATAGCTTACGTGAGTAAATTCTATTATATCACCTTTAAGTACGACAATGGAAAAAACACCCTGATTATTAGTAATAGTACCGCGATTGGAATTCTTTATGGTAATGCTTACTGCCGGAATACCAACCAGGCTATCAGCAGTCATAACAATTCCATACAGTTGAACTACAGAATCCTTTACTGTTTCAAATTGAGCATTGGATCTTTTGATCAGAAAACAACTTAAAAGCAATATAAGGGGTAGAATTCTTTTCATCTTCCATTCAAAAATAAATGTAGTATTCGAATACAGGAATAATGGTTAAATCTTTGGGTTAACTTTGCGGATTCATTAACAATTGCTGATATGACCAAAGATGATGTGCTGAAAGCATTAAGTACGGTTCAGGAACCCGATCTGCGCCAGGACCTGGTTAGCTTGAATATGATCCGCGATATAGAAATTTCCGGCCACTCTGTTTCTTTTACAATAGTCCTTACAACACCAGCCTGTCCTTTAAAAGATCTACTTAAAAATTCCTGTATCAAGGCTATACAATCCAGTGTAGATGAGCATGCAGAAGTAAAAGTTGAGTTTACTTCAAGTACCAGCACTATACGAGCTGACAAATCCAATGTTTTACCTGGTGTAAGGAACATAATTGCTGTTGTAAGCGGTAAAGGTGGCGTGGGAAAAAGCACTGTAGCAGCTAACCTGGCTTTGGGGTTAGCACAAGGAGGGGCTTCGGTTGGATTAATGGATGCTGATATTTACGGACCCAGTGTACCTATTATGTTTGGAGTAAGAGGAGAGAGGCCAATGATGAAAGAAATAAATGGGAAGGCGATGATCATTCCATTAGACAGATATGGAATAAAAATATTAAGCATTGGAATGCTTGTGGATGAAAAGAGTGCAGTGGTATGGCGAGGGCCTATGGCAAGCAGCGCTATAAGGCAGTTTATAACAGATGTGGATTGGGGACCATTAGATTATTTAATTGTTGATATGCCACCGGGAACGGGTGATATACATTTAACGCTAATGCAAACAGCCCCGGTAACTGGTGTTGTGGTAGTAACTACTCCCCAGGAAGTAGCCCTTGCAGATGCAAAGAAAGGAATTGCCATGTTTGGGCAGGCGCAATTAAAAATTCCGATAATTGGGTT
>JBJMLT010000540.1:0-3865 GCA_045805165.1 Flavisolibacter sp. | reverse complement strand
GATAAACACTGCAAGTATGGCAAGACAAGTTAATAGAATAGCCAATGTGTTCGGATTCATAACAATAGTAGCCACAATTAATGCAGCAACTGAAAATCCTATTACCAAAACCATTGGCGACAATCCTTCCCGATACATTACTATAAAAAAAGAAAAAAATCTATTTTATTTAGCATAGCTTTTCTTTGGATCGTTTGCGTAGGGATACAGAGGTTTGCAGTTCCATTTATTTTTAAGCATGTATTGAAAAAATACCAGACAGAAAGGATCTTTTCATTATTTGGGAAAGACAATCCATATTCAGATAGTAATGTTGATCTCGAGGATCTGGATGCAAAAAGAAAAGAAAAAGAATCGAAAGATTATAATGTCCGTCAATCTAAAATAGCTATTGGTTCAGGAGGTATTTCAGGCAAAGGATTATTGAAAGGTACTCAAACACGTTATAGCTTTGTTCCTGAACAAAGGACCGATTTTATATTCTGCACCATTGGTGAAGGCTTTGGTTTTATTGGTACATCTGTAGTATTAGGTATATATCTTATTCTATTATTTAGAATAGTAACTATCGCAGAAAGGCAACGAAGTGTCTTTAGCCGTTGCTTTGCATATGGCGTAGCAGCAGTCTTGTTTTTTCATATAGTTATTAATGTTTGCATGACTGTCGGACTTGCTCCGGTTATTGGCATCACCTTGCCTTTAATTAGTTATGGTGGTACTTCAGTTATTACTTTCACTATTCTTCTGTTTATTCTTATACGACTTGATGCAGATCGTCAAATGGTTTTGCGTTAGTTTTATCGGATAATGAAGATCATCCCTCTTTCAGAAGGTTCGTTTACAATTGATAAGACCAAATTATTCGTTCCATTTAATGGAACTATAGATGATTTGCAAGAAAGACCCGTAGGTAGTCTCTTGGTAGAGATCCAGCCCTTTGCAATCATTACATCAAAAGATATTTTATTAATTGATACAGGATTGGGATTTAATGATTCAACAGGTACTAAAATGCAGATTCATTCTAACCTGTTGAAGAATGGCATTGATCCGGATCAGGTTACTAAGGTATTGTTATCCCATTTACATAAAGATCACGCCGGTGGGATCAGTCTTCCAAATGATCATGGCAATTTAAGTTTTCCATCCGCTACCTATTATATACAGAAAAAGGAATTGCAGTATGCCATGGAAAAAGGATTTCCATCATTTATTACGGAAGATTTACAAGCGTTAAATAGATCAGATAGAATAGTATTTCTTGATGAGATGGATGGTAGCATTAATGGATACATTCATTATCATGTTTCTGGAGCTCATTCTCCTTACCATCAGGTATTTTGGATAAGAGAAGGATCAGAAACCATTTTCTTTGGAGGAGATGTTGCTCCACAATTGCAACAAATGAGGATAAGATACAAGACAAAATATGATTTCGACCCTGAAAAAGCAATGCATCTTCGCCGCCAATGGTGGGAGCAGGGTAACAAAGAAAGCTGGAAATTTCTTTTCTACCACGATATTAAAACCCCCATTTACAATGCGGGATAATTCAAATTACTATTTACAATTTCATCTAATTGCAAACATTCAATTGGCTTTTAAATTTTATAAATAAAAGGAACTTGAATTAAATAATTCAGATTAAACTAAAGCAAATCGTAAATCGTAAATCGTAATTTGTAAATTATATTGGCTTAAACCCAAGCTCCCTTTCAACATCTTCTGGAAGTTGAGGAATCTTACCTCTTTCCATTAAAAAGCTGGTAAGCTGTGCGATCTCTTTGAATATGTAATGTTTGTCAGCAGCAGATTTTAAATAATCTTTACCACTACTTCCACCTGTACCAATTCGGGTGCCTATCATTCTGTGCACCATATTCATATGCCGATACCTCCAGTTGCTTAATTGCTCATCAATTTCAAGTAGAAGGTTTAGTAGTTGAAATGGAAGTTGTAACAAAGGATATCCTCTGTATAGCATTATAAATAAAGCGGACCTGTTCGCCTTTGCAGAAAAGGTATAATGACTTTCTCTTTGCTGAAAGAATACTTCATCAAATGTTTCGAAATTATTCTTTTCAGCTTCTGCAAGACTATGCTTATATCTTTTCCTATATTCTGACCAGAACGGATGTTCTCCATTTTGATTCGAAGTAAATCCCTCCCACAATTCTTTATGATCAAAAAAAGGCATTCTTTCAAGCCATGCGCTAACTAATTGCAACAAAGATTGGTTATTTTCAGTTTCCTTAATTAGATCCACATGTTCTTTTCTTAATTGGGATGTATAATATTCTTTTCCATGCCTGTACTCAAATTTTAATCCCAGCTTCGCCTCCAGCATTTTGAATTGCCAGCTTTGGAACCCTGATGCAGGTCTTAAAAGATCACGAAAATCAAGAAAATCCATGGGTGTCATTGTTTCCAGTATGTCGATCTGATGGATCAGTACCCTAAGGATAACAGTCATGCGGTTTAACCTGTGTACAACCGTCTGTAATTCAGGAGAATTATCATTTAAAGATGGCTTGCGCATGATCCCGACAATAGAATCAGCCTCAAAATGAAGTTGCTTGAACCATAACTCATAAGACTGATGAATGATAATAAATAACATTTCATCATGAGCAGATATATTGTGCTTTACGCTTTCGGGATCCTGTGCATTTAATATTTTATCCAGTTGCAGGTAATCATGGTAATGAATTTCGCTCATAATCTTTAAATAATTTTCGCAAATTAACCCAATTCTCCACCATTGACCATTCACCATTCACCATTCACCATTTTCCTTTGCACCCTTAACTTGTCATGCATCTTTACCTGAAACAAAAATACTTCACCTAAGCACCTTTAGGTTTTGACTTTTAACTTTTGACTTTTCCCCACCCCCCGATTCCCGATCATTGACGATTGACGATTGACGATTGACGATCAAACAAATTCATACCCTATATCACGTCGGAAATATTTTCCTTCATAGCTAATGGCTTCAATAAGAGCTTTGGATTTATTTATTGCCTCACTTAATTGTGCATCAAGCCCGGTTGCGCAAAGTACTCTGCCTCCATTGGTAACAATTTTTCCATCTGCTTCTTTGGTTCCCGAATGAAATAAGATCGTGTCTTTCTCACTTTTTTCCAGGCCTCTTATCTGGTATCCTTTTTCATAACTATTAGGATAACCACCACTAACGGCAACAATGGTTGTGGCATATCTTTGATCTACATTTAATCTTACTTCTTCTAATTTTTTAGTACATGCTGCTTGGAACAATTCCAAAACATCATTCTTAATTCTCGGAACTATCACTTCTGTTTCCGGATCTCCCAGGCGACAATTATATTCAATTACATAAGGTTCATTACCAAGTTTCATTAATCCGATAAAAATAAAACCTATATAATCAATGGCATCCTTCTTCAATCCCGGACCAACGCTGTCAGGCGACCATGGCCGAGTACTTCCTCCTGGCGACGGGTCCGGAAGCCAAACAAGACACCAATGTGGCAGCCCGGGCCGAATAAGGCGGGATCAGTTGACGACAGGAGGCGGCTGTCGGACTGCAATGGCCTCGGCCAAGATCCGATAGACCTCTGGATCGTCATCGGCGAGTAGCTGTTCGACATAGCCGGCCTGGATCTCGGCAGCCTGCTCCGAGGTCAAGGAGCGTCCATCGATGCGCGAGCGCGAGGAGCGGTCGAGCAGCGCCGCCGCGAGCAGGACATCCTCAACCGTAAACCGATCGGCTTCCCGGGCCAGGACGTGGAGGATGTCGAGCCGCTGCTGCCGACCCAGGGGCAGGTCGAGCATGTCCATGAAGCCGACAATGAGCATGGTTTCGTCCGCCAACAGCGCCCTC
>JBJMLT010000539.1:0-5639 GCA_045805165.1 Flavisolibacter sp. | reverse complement strand
TCCCTCCCTTCCCTTATCTTCGCGGCGAAAAATTGAAATTAAGGAAATGAACAAAAGAACTTTTACGATGATCAAGCCTGATGCAATGCAAAAAGGACATGCAGGGGCAATATTAGATAAAATTATTAAGAATGGCTTCCAGATAGTTGCATTAAAACAAACCCAATTAACGAAAGAAAAAGCCGGTGAATTTTATGCAATACATAAAGAACGACCCTTTTATGGAGAGCTTGTAGAGTTTATGAGCAGTGGAGTGATCATTGCAGCTATTTTGGAAAAAGAAAATGCTGTAGCAGAATTCAGAAAGCTCATTGGCGCTACAGATCCTGCAAAAGCGGAAGCGGGAACCATTCGTAAATTATATGCTTCATCAGTTGGTGAAAACGCAGTTCACGGCAGCGACAGCGACGAAAATGCCAAAATAGAGGGAGATTTCTTTTTCTCCGGACTGGAACAGTTTTAAAGATCAGGCTCTCTGAGGCTTTAATTTATTCTGTTTTTTAAGAGGAGTTCTATTACCAGCTTTTACTAATAAATTTAATAGTTGGCTAATAGAATTCCTTTCTAATTTAATTATAGAATCAATTATTTGAATCTGCAATTCTTTATCAATACAATTTTCTGTAAGGCGTTTGAATTTCTTTTTTACATCACTCCACGACATAGGCTTCGTATGGAAACCATAGTAGTCTTCTTTTTCAAGTGAATATTCTTTACCATTTTTTAATGTGATGCTAATTTCTCCCATTATTTTATCGGGATAGACCCTTGTATACGGATCGATTACACCAGCTATTTTTAATGGCTTATGCAAAGGTGTCTTCGTATGAACTTCTACCTTCTTTAACAAACCCTGAACATCAGGCCTGTTAATACGTTCCGGTAATAATTGTTCAGGATATAATTCATCATCAAGTAAAGCTGCTGCTAAAACATAAGGCAAACTATGGTCTGCCTGTTCCTTTGAAAAAACAGTTTTACGATCCCCATATTCACCGCCACCAACAATATGATAGGCCGTCAGAAATGTTGTTACTTCTATTTTATCAATATCGTTGGGATCAAACTTATACTTCTTCTTTAAATCCAGAGCAGCTTCAATAAGTGATTGCGTGTGAACTTCTGAATTGTACCCCTTCAAAATACATTTTGGAATCAGATCAAACTTATCTTCATTCCAATTGTAATCCAGTTTCATTCCCAACTCTTTTTCAAATCCTTTATTTCCCTCAAAGATTTGTGTAGGTCCAGTCATTCCTTCTCTTGCAAGCAAGACAACATTTGTACATCCAAGAGCAACCATAGAAGACATAAGTCCTTTCCATTCGCGGGTATATGATGCACGACAACTTACCAGTGGATTAAATGAACAACCGGCTATTGCAAGTGCATTAGCAGTTTGTTCAACAGACAATTTTAATAGATTACATAATCCCGCAGTAATAGAATAGGCAAACAATAAGGTATGATCAAATCCTTTCATCATTACCGGAACTTCTTCTATTAGCCTGCATTCAATCTCGTATGCAATAGCGAGCGCGGTTAGAAAATCCTTTCCATCCAGATCATCCATTTGAGCTGCTGCTAATAAAGCTCCAATATTATCGCTGGGGTGACATGTAGCTTCCTTTCCGAGATAATTATCCATGAAATCGGGATATC
Source organism: Flavisolibacter sp. (assembly GCA_045805165.1). Classification (GTDB taxonomy): domain Bacteria; phylum Bacteroidota; class Bacteroidia; order Chitinophagales; family Chitinophagaceae; genus Flavisolibacter. Next base: position 3,977 of record JBJMLT010000539.1, on the reverse strand, counting down.
TTACCAAAGCAGTATAAAATTCTGCAGCTCTATCCACCGGAACTTTACCAATTGACGGAACCATACAATTGCCACCGGATGATAAAAAACTGATCTGGCTTGCCAGCTTCTTTATTGTTGGCCGTTCAATACAATGGATCATTGATCCTACCGCATCCAGTAAATGTTTCTTTAACTGATCTATAGTTTGTTTAGGTATATCGCTAAATTCTTTAGATAGAGCAAAATGGGCTATCTGGTAAGTTTGCGGAATTTTCTCTTTCATATTGTTACAGGTATAATATTAATATCCGATGTAACAATGAAAAAATGCGTGCCAGCCGGTGCAATTATTTTGTAAAAGTTATAAACAGTAAATGAACAATTTTATTAACTAGATATCTTTTGTTCTTTTTTTGGTCATATCGTTTTTAACGGGCTCTACCTTATAGCCAGCTTTCCTTAATAAATTAATAACCCCTTTTTCTCCAGGTAAATGTCCCGCACCAACAGCTATGACTAAACTGCTTTTTGGTAAAAGGGATTTTAGCTTATTAGCCCAATTTGCATTTCTGTTATAAAGTAAAATATCGGAAAAACCCATCATTGTTTTATCCTTTTTAGTCAAATCTTCCATTTTTGTCAATTGCTGATTTCGATACGCGTTGGTCAGATCTGCCATTTCTTTATCATCATCTTTATTTCCATTTTCTATAATACCCAGTAATTGCTTCGCCTGCAATTTATAAGGTATGCTATCGAAAATACTAAGCTGATAATTCATAGTTTCTAATCCCTTGATCTCTTTATCATTTTGTTTTGCCTCATTCATTATCAATTCTTCCATGGCAACCATATGCTCACACTTTATAGACTGTTCCATAATCGTAGATGCAGCAAGTAAAGGCTTATATGTCTCAATCATGGAAAAAGGAATCAGGCTGCTATGTTCTTTAAAATAATCTTTTACTTTTTTATAATCCGATTCTGAAAGCAAATCAGCAAGCGTAGTATCATTTCGCATGGCCATATGTGACATAGCTCCCATCATTTCAAACAAATTATCCATATCCAGTTCCAGGTACACTTTATCAGCTTTTGATATGGCACTTTTAAGACTATCGCTTAATTGAATATCTTCTGCGCATAACATATGCATGGTTCCGAATAAGTAAGATGGTTTTGCCAGGTCTTTTCCTGTTATACGCCACAGGAGTGTATTTGAAGAAACAGGCTCGGAGGATTTCTGACCAGCGGTCAGTAAAACAATAGAATTAAACAAATAAATCAAAAAAGTACGCATCATAATTTCAATATTAATCTAACACAAATAACAGGATAGCAAATAAGGTATAAAAGTTAACAAACGAGAATTGAACAATCCATTTAATTTATTTAAAAGGAAAATTTCATGAATTGATCTTTACAACAGCATCTTCACCATACATCTGATCTTTATACTTCAGGGAAGGAGAAGGAATAAATTTTCCGAGACCCAGCTCATCCCATTTGGAATCAACTGAATGAATGGTTTTCATATCAGATACTATAATGTTAGGCCAATCCCGCTGAAAATTATCCCATTCCTTTGTTTTTATTGTACCATCCAATCCAACGCAAGAAATATTCTTTTCAGGAAATTGAACAGAAGGTCGGCGAACAAGAATATGATCTCTTTTTGGGTCCAGGTTGTTGCAAAATCTCCATAAGGCAACAGGCAAATCCAAAGGATCCACTGTATGTTCTACGTATAAGATCATTTTGATTCCTTCAACTTCTTTATGTGCGGCAATATCTTCATGCAATTGCCTGATATGCCCAATCCTGTCCTTTTGAACTGAAATAATTAAAACCGGAATATGTTGCTTCAATAAAGAAGCATTGATCTTTTTTATTTCAGGATAATTTAAAAACACAGATTGGTCTATAGTTATTGATTCCAATGATAAAATAGTGTCATCTTTTTCTTCTGTAAACTTTTTAGTTCCGTCTATGCACATTTTACCTCCGTATCCGAGCTTACTGCAGCTATGATCCAATACATCCATAGGTCCCTGAGCATAATAAATATCATTTGCCGGATCCAGATTTTTGAATACATAACTTGAAAGGGCATCATAATCCTGAATTGTAACACCTTCATCAACCAATACGAGAATTTTATTAAACATCATCTGACCGGCGCCCCACATAGCGTTCATTACTTTCTGGCCATGGCCAGGATATTCCTTTTTGATCTTCGCAATTACCAGATTATGAAATACTCCTTCTACAGGCATATCCATATCGAGTATTTCAGGAACCATAGTCATTTTCATCGGAGCTAAAAAAATACGTTCTGTAGCTTTTCCGAGCCATGCATCTTCCTGTGGAGGTATACCAACAATTGTAGCCGGATAAACAGGATCTTTTTTATGAGTAATGCATGTAATGTGAAACTTTGGATACCAATCAGGCAATGAATAATAGCCGGTATGGTCTCCAAACGGCCCTTCCCAGATCATTTCATCGCCGGGGTCTACATATCCTTCAATTATAAAATCAGCATCTGATGGAACTTCAATTTCAGGCTGAGTAATGCATTTAACCAATTCAACATTCTTTTTCCGAAGAAATCCAGCCAACATATACTCATCAACATTTTCCGGAAGCGGCGCAGTTGCAGCATATGCATAAACAGGATCTCCGCCTAAAGCAACAGCCACGGGCATTCGCTTTCCCAACTTCTTATATTCATTGAAATGCTTCGCAGAAACTTTATGCTTATGCCAATGCATTCCAGTAAGGATTGGCGAGAACACCTGCATCCTATACATTCCTACATTCCGGACATGAGTAACCGGATCTTTTGTGTGGATTATAGGAAGAGTGACAAAAGGGCCACCATCTTTAGGCCAGCAGGTTATAACTGGAAGCTTTGAAATGTCCAGAACCTGCATAATCACTTGCTGGCAATCACCCCTACCCGACCTTACTTTTGGCATCCAACCTGCGAACTGGTTTAGCTTAGGAAGCAGCTTAAGCTTTTCAATTATATTTTCTTTAGGTGATGATAAAAGCTTAAATAAAGTTTCAATCTGGTTTGCCACATCGTCCAGATGCTTAACTCCTAATGCAAGACTCATTCGCTTGGCGCTTCCGTATGCATTCATTAAAACAGGAAAATCATATCCGGTATTTTCAAAAAGAAGGGCTTTACCTCCTCCAGTCGTTTTACTTATGCGGTCGGTGATCTCTGCTATTTCTAAATGAGGGTTAACATAGGTTTTAATCCTAACCAGTTCCCCTTCCGATTCAAGCGTATTTATAAAATGCTGTAGATTTTTATATGCCATCCAATTACAAAAGTATATCCCTCAAGGATATAAATAGGGTTAAAGTGGATTGGCAGGGCATCCATATCCTTTTTTACCAGGCCTATGTGTAAAGGAAAAGCCTTCTCCTTTGCCATTCAGCCTAAAAGAAATTGTTATTCCTGTAAAGTAATAGTAATCTTTTGAATTAGGGTTTCCTCGTTGCGCGCCCTTTTCCGGATAGGCAGGGCTTCCTCCCTGAACTTCATAACCCCTGTAAGAAAGTAAAACTGCCTCCTGGCCTTTTGCATTAAAAAGATCCAGTGCATCTGCATACTTGCTGCTTACATCATCAAGATAATCTGTAAATGTTTTTCTTAAACCTACTTCAGCTCCAATAAGTATATTATCATTTATCGCATATTTTACTCCTGCGCCAAATGGAATAGCCAACTGAGTAAGCGAATAAGGCTTACTATCCGGATATCCCTGCAATCCTTCTCCTTCAGTGCTTAAAGGCTTCAGGAAAACTTTATTATTCATTTTGTCGTAAGCATATGGATTAAAATGAAAAACTGCAAGTCCTGCGAATACATAGGGGGACCATCTTTTATTTGAAAGGTCGAATGTATAGAACTCCCCTACTACACTTAACTCTGTAATTGAGCTTTGAAAACTTAAATTTCTTTTACGTAAATAATCTTT
>JBJMLT010000538.1:0-2832 GCA_045805165.1 Flavisolibacter sp. | reverse complement strand
AAAGCATTTTATTTATGATATATTTCATTTTGACGGTAAGTTCTATGATACGTTAAAGCATCTTCTCTTCAGGCCTGGTGTTATATCCAAAGAATATGTAGCAGGAAAAAGGACCAGGTATCTGGATCCTATAAGAATGTACCTTTTTACATCCTTCTTTTTTTTCTTTGTATTCTTTCTTATACAGAAGCCCGATATTCATATCGACAACAAGTATTATTTAACAAATGAGGAAAGAAATAAAATAGCTTCTGAAATTAAGAACGAATTAGAATTAAGCCCCAATGATAATTCTTTAAAAATGCAGTTAGCTCTGATAACTAATAACGCATTAAGGATCCATCTGGATAGCTCATTGGAAGATATGCCTGCAAAAGGAAACTTAATAATTAAAGGAAAGCCATTCGAAATAAGGTCAGATTCTGTGAATCCTGTTAACGATCGAACAAAAACTAATGCGAATGATAACTGGCTATCAAAAAAAATAAAGATAAAGAGAGAAGAATTCATGGAAAAATATGGTAATAACCTTTCGGAGGGACTTACCCGTTTTGCTGAATTATTTCTTCATAAGCTTACGTATGTTTTATTTTTATCACTTCCCTTTTTTGCTGGGATATTGAAGCTGTTGTATGTAAGAAATAAAAAATACTACTATAGCGACCATGCCATTTTTACATTGCATCATTATATAATAAGCTTCATTTTATTGATGCTCGCCTTAATCTTTAATTACTTTCATAAAATTACAGGCCTGGGAATTTTCGGATATCTTGTAAGTGCAATATTTATAACCTGGACCATTTATTTGTATCTGGAAATGAAACGATTTTACGAACAGGGATGGCTTAAAACATTTGCGAAGTTCGTCCTGTTAAATTTTATGGCTCTTATTGTACTGTCTTTATTATTTGCGATATTCCTGCTCTTTTCAATATTTCAAATCTAGTATGATGGATCAGAATACTGTTGCTTTCGAACGTTTGGTAACAATAATGGATGAATTAAGAGAAAAATGCGCCTGGGACCGCAAGCAAACCATTCAATCACTAAGACAAATGACACTAGAAGAAACCTACGAATTAACAGATGCCATTACTGAAAATAATTGGGCGTCCATTAAAGAAGAGTTAGGTGATCTGTTGCTGCACATTGTTTTTTATTCCAAAATAGGTAAAGAACAGGGACGGTTTAGTATTGAAGATGTAATTAATGGAATAGCTCAAAAGTTGATTGACAGGCATCCCCATATATATGGTTCTGTTGAAGTAAAGAACGATGAAGAAGTAAAGCGTAACTGGGAAAAGCTTAAATTAAAAGAAGGTAAGAAATCGGTACTTTCAGGGGTACCTAAAACCTTGCCTGCTTTAGTAAAGTCCATGCGCCTTCAGGAAAAAGCTAAGCAGGTTGGATTTGAATGGGATAACAAAGAGCAGGTTTGGGAAAAGGTTAAGGAGGAAGAAGAGGAACTGAAGGAAGCAATAGCTTCCGGACAACAGGATAAGATAGAAGAGGAGTTTGGCGATCTGATGTTTTCACTGGTCAACTTTGCACGGTTCTTGAACATAGATGCAGAGAACGCTTTGGAGATAACCAATAAAAAATTCATTAGCCGCTTTACCAGGATGGAAGAAAAAGCATTGTCCTCTGGCAAGGATCTTAACAGCATGTCATTGTCTGAAATGGATGCTATCTGGAATCAAATCAAAAGACAAAAAGATTGAGTCTTTCACGTATACATAATCAGGTGCCCAGGCGGAATCTGTTGATTTTTGCCGCTATCCTTTTTGTTCTATCTTATATATCTGCTTACTATTTTCAGGTAAAGCCTTCTGTAGAATTTCAACAAAAGCTTTTAGAGCGTTACGTAGTTAAAGAACAGAAAGACGCAAATGCATTACTACAGGACAGTAACCTTATGCGAAAGCTGGTGCTTAAAAATGAATCTCTGGAAGAATTTGAAAGGGTCGCAGGCAAAAATTACGGAGTATTCCTATTTGCAGAAACTATCTCAGATAATCAGGACCTGCTTTTTTGGAACAATCAAAAGATACTTCCTCCCATAGCCGACTTTAGCTTAGATGACGGAGAATATTTTCAACAGCTAAGCAACGGATATTATATCATTCAAAAGACAACATTAAAGTTCTCCGGAATGAGCAATAATGTTATCGCTTATGTCCTTATTCCTATTCTGAACCAGTATTACCTCGAAACAAATTATTTACTAACAAGGTTCGCTCATAATAAAGAAGCAGTCAATAAAATATCCTTATCCAATACGCCAACTTTATTTCCAATAACATCTGTCCATGGTAAAAGGTTATTTTATATTAAACGCGTTGCACACGTTAATGTGGCGGTTACAGATACTCTAACCATAGTTTTAAGGTTAGCAGCGCTTATATTTCTGCTGTTTTACATTCATCTGGTTTCGGAATCTATCGTTCGCAGAAGCCGCGCTTTATATGGCTGGCTTTTCCTGGTAATGGCATTGGTTCTCATCAGGGCAATTCTTTATATTTTTCCGGAAATATTCTCTTTCCGTCAGTTCCAGTTATTTGATCCTGCCATTTATGCAACCAACTGGTTGAACAGGTCACTTGGCGATCTCTTGATCAACGCTCTTATCATTTGCTGGTTAGTATTATTTGCCTGGTATAATATGGGTCCGGTTAAAAGAGTTCCAACCTTTTTAAGAAAAGGTAAGGGTACTTACATAGCCGGCATCATTGCTGTTTTTATTCTGGTCGTATCTACTTTTCAGATTGCAGATATAGTAAGGGGACTGGTTTCAGATTCCAAGATATCTTTCAATGTAACCGATTTTTT
>JBJMLT010000537.1:0-3760 GCA_045805165.1 Flavisolibacter sp. | reverse complement strand
GCTCAAAATAATATTCCTGTCCATTTTTAGTTTTCGCAATTGCTCTTTGAAATTTGTCTGCCAGTGAAGGATAGTTCTGAATATACTGGATCGTTTGCTTCACCAGAGAAAAAAAGGTTTCATCATTTTCATCTTTAACTCTTGTAGAACGGAAAATTGAAATAAGATAATTTAATACTCCATTATCTGAAACAGGAGCGGTTTCCTTTTTTTCAATTTTCACGGAATAAATGTCATCGATTGATTCAAAGCCACAATATTTGGCAAGGATATTCAAGGTAGCAGCTGAAGGTAGGAAGGGAGCTTTCACCAAACCAAAAAACCGGCGAAGTGTATTAGAGTTGATCCTGGATGATGTCTTAAAATAAATTTCTTCAGAAAGCTGAATGCAGTCGCCTGCAGATACCACTCTTCTTCCGAAAGTTTGTTCGATCTCGGATCGTATCAGGGTTATTAGTTCTGTTTTCTTCTCACTCAGGCTGTTCATAATAAGGGTACTATGTAGGTAGTTTTTGGTTTCCCAATATAATAAATTACACGTGAGATTTATATGATTTGAAAAAAATCATCTGCGGCTATCAGCTTGCAGCTAGTAGCTTATAGTTAGCAGCTTCTCTCCCGAAACCAATCAAACATCCAACGGCTTCCGCCTCTTCCGTCGATACCGCATATTGAGTAATTCTACTACAAAAGCAAAAAGCATAGATGTATATATATATCCTTTGGGTATTTCTTTGTGGTGGAAGGGCTGAAGGCCATCAAAAAAAAGACTAAACCCTACCAGCACCAGAAATGATAAAGCCAGCATTTTAAGGGTCGGGTGCTTTTGAATGAAATCAGTAATGGATTGTGAAAAGAAAAACATGACTATCATTGCCAGGGTAACCGCAATTATCATGATCAGTACTTTATTGGCCAAGCCAACTGCTGTTATTACACTGTCGAAAGAAAAGACCATATCTACAATAATGATCTGAATAATTATCCTTGAAAAAGTATAGCTGACTTTATTTATCTCAGGGTTTTCAGGCACCCCTTCTACCTTTTCATGTATTTCTACTACCGATTTATACATCAGGAATAATCCCCCCGCCAGCATTATAAGATTTCGAAGGTTGAACCCATATTCAAAAATGCGGAACAATTCCTTGCTGCCGTTTTGAACTAACCACCCTATTCCTAATAATAGCAGACTTCTTACCGCAATGCCGGAAAACATCCAGATGCGCCTTGCCTTTAATTGCTGATGGCGGCTCAATCTTCCCATTAATATGGAGACGAATATTACATTATCTATACTTAGAACTATTTCTAATAAGATTAGTGTAACAAGACTAATAAAATTGTCGAGAGTAAATACAGAGCCCATGAAAACCAATTAGATAATTATTAAGCAAAGCGTCGCACCTTAACCTGAAAGTTTTTGCAAAGTTTATGTACAATAAACGGACCCTCATAAATAAACCCGGTATAAACTTCAATAAGGGAAGCTCCCGCATTAATTTTTTCCTGAACATCCAATGCAGTAAAAATGCCTCCGCTGGCTATTACTGACATCGAACCCTTTATTCTGGAATCCAAATAGGCTACAACTTCTGTAGATCGCTTCTTTAAGGGTGCACCACTTAATCCACCGGCTCCTATCTTATCAAGTGTTTCAGTGGAAGTTCTTAATGAACTGCGATCAATAGTAGTATTGGTAGCTACTATCCCATCCAGCTTTATTTCAAGCGCCAGATCTATAATATCATCCAATTGGGATTGGTTCAGGTCGGGTGCTATTTTTAATATAAGGGGCCGCTGCATCCTCATCTCCGAATTTAGCGCCTGTAAATGGGTAAGTATTTTTTTAAGCGCTTCCCTTTCCTGCAGCTCACGTAGCCCCGGAGTATTTGGCGAACTTACATTTACTACAAAAAAATCAACATAAGGATGCAATGCCCTGAAGCATATCTCATAATCTTTCCATGCCTCTTCATTCGGAGTACTTTTATTCTTCCCAATATTCCCCCCAATTAATATGGCTGATCTCTGATGTGATGATGTCTGATTTGAAGTTGCAGCTTCACGATTCACGATATCCGATTCCCGATCATTCACGATTGACGATTGACGATTGACGTCCTCATTCACGATTGACGATTGACGATTGACGTTGACGATTGACGATTTACGATTGACGTTGACGATTGACGATTGACGATTGACGTCTTTTCTGAAGGCCTTCAGCCGTTGAGCAATTTTATCCGCCCCATCGTTATTAAACCCCATACGGTTAATAAGAGCTTTGTCTCCTGGCAGGCGAAAAAGCCTTGGCTTATTATTTCCCTTTTGAGGCCTAGGGGTAACAGTCCCAATTTCAACAAATCCAAAACCTAAAACATTCAGTTCCCTTAAGTAGCGGGCATTTTTGTCAAAGCCTGCAGCCATTCCTACCCGATTTCTGAAATTCAACCCAAAAACTTTTACTGCCTGTAGGTCGGATTTAAAGACCCTTGCAAGAAGTCTACGAATTAATGCTATGGAACACAACAATTTAAGAGAGTTCATGGAAATGTAGTGTGCAGTTTCAGCAGGGAAGAGAAAAAGAATAGTTCGGAGAATTTTGTACATTGGTTTGCAAAAATACGGCAATCAGTTATCGGCAATCAGCTATCGGCAATGATAATAGCTAATAATGAATAGTCAATATTAAAACACGCCTGACAGCCGGTTGCCGAAAGCCGACAGCTAATTAAATAAAATTAATTAACATGCAGGAAGCTTACATAGTAGCCGGATACAGAACCGCGGTGGGAAAAGCAAAGAGAGGTGGATTCAGGTTTTACAGGCCGGACGACCTGGCAATAGATCTTATTAAAGGGCTTCTTGGCTCTGTACCCCAACTTGATAAAAATCTTATAGACGATGTAATTGTGGGAAATGCTGTGCCGGAAGCAGAACAAGGTTTACAGGTAGGAAGAATTATTGCGGCGAGAGCCATAAGCTTTGATACTCCGGGAATGACCGTGAACAGATATTGCGCTTCCGGATTGGAAACCATTGCCATTGCCACTTCCAAGATCCGGATGGGTATGGCCGATTGCATTATTGCAGGTGGTACGGAAAGTATGAGCATGGTTCCTACTGCAGGTTGGAAACCGGTTCCCGCCTATTCCATTGCCAAAGAAGAACCCGATTATTATTTAAGCATGGGATTAACGGCTGAAGCGGTTGCCAAGGAATATAAGGTTAGCAGAACTGACCAGGATGAATTTTCTTACAACTCCCATAAAAAAGCATTAAATGCTATTTCTAAAGGTTATTTTAAAGATGGCATTATGCCGATGACGGTAGAAGAAGTATTCCTTGATGAAAAAGGTAAAAAGCAAAAAAGGAATTATGTGGTAGACACTGACGAAGGCCCGAGAGCTGATACTTCAATAGAAGTACTTAGCAAATTGAAGCCCGCTTTTGCAGCTGGAGGAGTGGTTACTGCTGGTAATTCATCGCAAACAAGCGATGGTGCCGCTTTTGTGATCGTTATGAGCGAAAAGTTGATGAAACAATTGGGTCTTCAGCCTATAGGAAGACTGGTGGCTTGTGCTTCTGCAGGCGTGCATCCCAGGATCATGGGTATCGGTCCTGTTGCAGCCATTCCAAAAGTATTAAAGCAGTCGGGATTTAAATTAAATGATATTGAGTATGTAGAATTAATTGAAGCTTTTGCTTCTCAGTCAATTGCGGTGATCAGGGAAGTAGGCCTGGATCCCGATATAGT
>JBJMLT010000536.1:0-3801 GCA_045805165.1 Flavisolibacter sp. | reverse complement strand
TTTTTGTTGAAAGGCTTTGGAGAAGCGTGAAATATGAGGAGGTATATCTTAAGGATTATCAAACCATCATGGACGCTGAAAACGGATTGAAGGACTATTTCCAGTTCTACAACCAGGAGCGTTTGCATCAGTCTTTGGAGTACCAAACACCTGCACAGGTGTATGATCGATCATGATTTCAAAAGACATTTCCCATATGGCTGAGTTCACTCTTATTTTCGGGTCATTTTTGTCTTGACAATGGGGGATAGCATAGATGAAGCCTTTTCCATCTTTTTTACTGAATACTTTGATAATGCCGATTTCTGAGAACTGTCTCTCCAGATTAAATGCTTTGATGTAATTTGTAATGGTCTTGGGGCGTATCTTAGCAGAAGAAGCCACTTTAAACAATGCATCTCGTAATATTTTTGATTTTTCTGGAAAGATCGAGGCCAACTCCTCTTGGTATTTTAGCAGAATGTCCAAATTGGATTTTTCCAGTTGCTTGTCCACCACTAGGCTTAAAAAAGGATAGGCATCAATTTCAGGATAGAGAGCTAAAAATTCTAATAGTGCACCAATACGTCCATTTTCTGCCATATCTTGTGCATATTTTATGACTTCTTCTTTTGATGTAGCAATTTGCAAATTAAATTGTTTAATGTACTTAACAGCCATACTATATTGCCTTAATCCTAGACATTGTTTTGTACTGTGCCAAGCAAGTTCATTTGATATAGGTGAGTCGCGCAATGCTTCACATGCGATAAATATGGGGTAATAAATGTTAGTATCTGAATAGTCTGCCTGTAAGACACGCTCTTTTATTAGCTCTGTTAGTTGTTTGACGAATTTTTGATGTACTGCAATTGTTATGGATGACCGCCATATCGGCGAAATCAAAGGTTCTTTTTCAAGCACATTTTTAATAATATCAATAACCTTTGGCTTGATGATAGCGGGAACTCCAATAGTATCAACCAACACTAAATCGTGAGCGTTTAGTTTGTTTGATAATAGAGTTAGCTCTGCTTGTGCTACCTGGGGGTTATCAAGAATTGATCGGTTAAAAGACCTACTTTCAAAAATCTTTAAACATTCGTAAATCTGTTTCTTCTCTGTTAATCCCATATTTAACAGCCTCAAAGCAGATACTTCAGGTCTTTCACACCTATAAAGCGCTTTTGTTAAAAGAAGCTTTTCGTCATTTGGCAAGCTTTTGATAACTAACTGTAGTGATTCTTCTGTGGCTAATTCTAGCAAAGCAGTGATGGCTTCTATAATCGCCTCAGATTTTTTATCCTTAATGAGCATCTGCTCTGATACATTTACTATATTAGATATTGTAGCTAGTGAGATATGAGCTCCAGAAGCGACACATCTAGCCGCCAGTACTAAATCTTTCTGTAACAGAAACGATACAAATATATCCGCTTCATCCAACAAGCCTGACAACATAATAATTGGCTCAAACCACTTCGTTTGATTACAATAACTTTGAATGCTCTTTTTATCGAAACTATAGATGCGTTTTAGTTCAAGTGATGCAAAATACTCTAATATAAGCTCATGGAAGAACGTAACTTTGTCGTTTGCGTCTACTTCTAGAATCCCATTATTTAAAAGCTCTTGGAATAGGTCACTAACATCAATAATTACTTGCAAATTCATTAAGGTTTTTCTAATATTAGAGAATACTACAGCTCTTGAGGCGTATATCCTGCCGCTTTTACGAATTCCATAAGCAATGGTCGCTAACACTTCCTCTTTAAGGTAAATATCTGTCTGCTTTAATTTTTTCTCCTCTCGATTAAAGAACCATTTAATGAACAATTTAAATAGCTGACCACGATTTGTCGGTGGATTTCCGTCTTTGGAAACACGTATTAACATTTGTAGCATTAAGGGATTTGTAGCAAAATCTAATAGCAAGCTCTTAGTATTTTTCAGTTGCTCAAACATTCTTTTCCCTTGCCCGGGAGTTAGCATGTTACGCTCTAAATATTCTTGAATCAACATTTCATTTAATGGTAATAATTCGAAAACAGGTACATCAAAGTGGTGTTTAAAGCCATATTTCCGACTGCTTAATACAATCTGCACGTTGTCAAATTCATTGAGAATGTGCTGTAAATCTCTAAAAGCATGCTCTTGCTCAGAGGTAGTGATCTCATTCCATCCATCAATTAGTAGCCATAGTTTCCCTCTAAGTAACAAATCGTTTACCTTGTCTTGGCTTATCTTTAGAATATCTGAAATTATCTTCCGAAAAGGGTAGGTTTTATCAAATTGATTGGCTTTGATTATTATTGGGCAGGATTTTAATAGAAAACATGGATTCAGTAATTCCTTTGCTCGTAGCCAAGCCATTCTTTGTAAAGTTGTTGATTTGCCTGCGCCTGGTTCACCTATTAGCCAGAAACGGCTTTGAGTATTGGCAAGGTCAATTACTGAGATTTGAGATGAAGCTTGGGGGCTTTTCAATCCGACTTCAATATTCTCTATGAGCTTTTCCCAAGGTAACGTTTCACCAGAGTAATCATCTATTTCATCCTTCCACTCAAAAGCTTGTAAATCTGGCCAAAGCTCTAAAAGAGGCTTTCTCTCCTCACCAGCCAGCTCAACATATTTTTTCTCCCACTTTTCGTATTCAGTTTCTATCATTACCAAATATGAAAAGAGAGGATCAATTTTTTTACGTATTAAGCATAAATTTTCCTCTAAGGCGAAAAGGTACCCTGCTACTATAGTTTGGAACTGATGAAACAAATCGTTATAAGGCTTTTGCGAAGCTTTATGAATCTCGTTTCTTAAGATACGCACTCGATTATATATTGTTTCTCTTATATTGCTTTCATTATAGGTGAAGGTAACGATTGGAGCCATTAATATTGTTACTGAATTATCTCTTGGGTTTACTTTAGCAACTTTTCCTTCCAACAAGGGCCCTAAGGTAGTATCTAATAATCCAAGATAATTTTTACCGTCACCCTTTAACCTGACTATATCTCCTTCGTATCGCAAAACTGCTATCTTCTTTAGAAAACTTTCAAAGCCTGTGGCTAAATTTTCTAATGCCTCAGGTAGTTTGTTAATATCAAGAGGTGTTTCTACAAAATTGGAAAGTGCTCTTAAAACCTTGCTACCAGTTCTTTCAAGATTTGGCTCCCCGGTAGAAAATTTCAGGAATCGTACAAGTGTTTCAACAAACTCATCAATATGAGCAAAAACATGTACATCGTTATGGTCTTTGGGATTTTGTACTGAGAATACTTGAGAAGGTAGTAAATCAGTAATTCTCTCTTCTGACATGCTTTTCACCTACAAATTATAAAAATTGAACTAAATATCCGACAATCTATTCTATCATGCACCCAATAACAATTTCTTTGAAATATCCTAATTCATACGTTACCCCCCAACTACACTTCAGCGAAAAACATGCATTCCAAATAGGCTCATATAATAGTTTAAGTGTAGCCCCCAAGAGGCAATCCCTCTGGAGGATAGACTGGTGAGAGCAGCGGGAGAGTCGAAGTATTGGCTTGTGGCCTGTTCAGGTATCTGAACAGGGACCTCCGGGGAGAGACGGCTCCCCGTCCACCAGGGTCAAAAGGGTCTATAAGGCTTGTTGCAACAGCCTGCGGCTTCTCGAAAGAGAACCGCATGAGCTCGATTGCCTATCCAGCATGAGCTGACGCTCGCCCTGGTTGGTCGGGTTTCTCGCTGAGGACGGTAATAAGCAACACCGGGTGACATGCACAGGGAGAGTGAAACCAAGGAGAAGCAGGTGTGCGATGAGGACAACTCCATCGGTTT
>JBJMLT010000535.1:0-8706 GCA_045805165.1 Flavisolibacter sp. | reverse complement strand
TTTATTTATTACAATTTAATGTTTGCTTCTGAAATTTTACATTTAAATGATTCTTCCTATGGTGATGGATACAAGGGAATATTAACCAGCGGGGCTGCAAATACATTATGGGCGCAAACTTATTTATTCCGTTCAAACTGGGCGGCTGTAATTGGACTTTGTAACCAGGTGATCAATTCTAATCAATATTCTCTTGCAAATAATTTTTCAGATGTTTGGAGAGATGGCGTTGATGGAGCAGGGAAAAATGGTCCCGAATCCATCTGGGAAATGCAAGCTAATGACGGTCCAAATGCTGTAAATAATCCATCAGTTGAAAATGGGTCATTCTGGGCAACTACTCAGGAAGTAAGACAAAATGGAGCTTCTAATGATTGGAACCTTGGTTGGGGATGGAATACGCCAACCCAACATTTAGTTGATGCCTGGGATAGCACAGATCCAAGAAAAGCACAAACGATTTTATATTCAGGACAATTTGATGGAGGTCCGGCCTTAGGAGGTTTTGGAGCAACGCTTCCGCCATATACAAATCCTGATGGCTCCGGAGGGCTTGCTCAAAAATACTGGAATAAAAAAGTATATACAGGCGATGATCCAGCTATGCGACAGCTTACCGGATTTATTAAAAGTAATGGTGGTGCGTTCTGGGTTAATCACCGGATCTTAAGATATGATGATGTGATCTTAATGCTAGCTGAAGCATCAAATGAAACAGGAGATGGCGCTACTGCAGAAAACATGCTTGAAAAGATAAGAGCAAGGGCAAGAATGAATAATAACGCGGTACTTCCTCATATTGCGTTTGTTGACCAGGCTCAAATGAGACAGGCCATTAAAGATGAACGAAGATGGGAATTTGCAATGGAAGGATACCGGTTTTATGATCTTGTGCGGTGGGGAGATGCAGTGTCTGTCCTAGGACCTTTTGGCTATACAAACAGAGCTCGTTTTTATCCTATTCCACAAAAGGCTATTGATATTTCAGGAGGAGTATTGGTACAAAATCCTGAATGGTAATTGTTATAAACTAAAAAACTATATACTGTTATTGAAACAGTGTAAAGTTAAAAAAGTACTTATTCTTAAAACAGACATAATTATGAACCTTACTAAAAATACATCAAGATTAGCTCTCTTTATTCTTGTTGCTGGTTTTATGGTTACCAGTTGTCAAAAAAAGACAAGACCAGAATTAAAAGAGTTGATCCTGGACCCTGATCCACCCGCCTATAGTGATTTAAAAAGCTTCTGGGATTTTGAAAACAACCTTACAGATAAAGGAGAGAATAAATTAACTCCAACATCCAATAACGTAAGCTTTGTTACAGGTATTAATGGTCAAGCAGTAAATATTGGTACAGATGGCTATATTCTTTTTACGGCAACGGGTGATACTGTAAAATATGCTAATGGATATAAGGGGTTACCGGCAGATACACTTAAAAACCTTGGAAGCTACACACTTTCTTTCTGGATGAATGGAGTAGGCCCGGTTAAAAACGGAGCTGAAGGTTTATTTTCCATTTCTAATAAAAACGAATTCTGGGGAAACCTAGATCTTTTTCTAGAAAATGATGATAATCCTGCTGACCAATCGGAGGCTTATTTAAAAGTTCACATGTTTAATAATTCTGTATCCAGTGGAAATGGCGAAGAATGGAATGAAGTAAAAATACCAGGTGGACTTAATAAATGGACGCATATTGCTGTAACCTATAATGCAAGTAATTCACAATTCAGCATTTATGCTGATGGTCAGCCAACTGCTGTTCATAATAAGGTACTGGGTGGAGGAAGCTATGGTAAGTTAACCTTTAAAGATTTTAATGGAATGGTAATAGGCACTTATCAATTCCAAACCAATCCAAGTCTTACAAATCATGGACCTGAAAGCTGGGCCAGGTCATTTATTGGATCTTTGGATCAATTCAGAATATATAACCGCGCATTATCTGATTCTGAAATAAACGATCTGTTTACTACAAAAAAATAAGTAAAGAGGAAATTTATAGTTAAGGGTTGCAGTAACTGCAACCCTTTGCTATATCTTTAAATCATTCATCGTACTATGATCAAGGATCATAAAATCGTATTATGTCTTCAAAAAGAATATATATAACCATTTTAATTTTAGCTCAGATCCTTCTCTCCTGTCATTCCAAAGATGAATTGTTTACAAGTCTTTCTTCCTCTCATACCAATATAACTTTCACTAACAAGCTGGAAAAGATAAAAGCATTTGGCATACTTTACTATCTCTATTATTATAATGGTGGCGGAGTATCTATCGGAGACATCAATAACGATGGATTGCCCGATATTTATTTTACCGCGAACAGCTTTGGCGGAAACAAACTATATATTAACAAGGGCAATTTTGAATTTGAAGATATTACTGAAAAAGCAGGTGTTGCCGGATCGGCTGACTGGTGTACAGGATCTACCATGGCTGATGTAAATGGAGATGGACTTCTGGATATTTATGTGTGTACAGTAAATAAAATACATCGATTAAAAGGGCATAATCTCTTATACATTAATAATGGCAATGGAACTTTTACGGAAAGCTCTTCACGATATGGACTCGACTTTTCAGGTTACTCCACACAGGCTGTTTTTTTTGATTATGATCACGATGGCGATCTGGATTGCTTTTTACTGAATCAGTCGCAACAGCCTAATCAGAATATAGTAGACACGAGCCATAGAAAACAGATCGATCCCAATTCAGGCGGCCGGCTTTTTCGCAATGAGCTGAATAATGGAAAAACAGGATTTACAGATGTTTCTCTTAACGCAGGCATCCTGGAAAGCAGTCTGGGTTATGGATTAGGAGTTGCTGTTTCTGATATGAACAATGATGGCTGGGATGATATTTATATTGGAAATGATTTTCATGAGAATGATTACTACTATATTAATAATGGCAATGGAACATTTACGGAGAGCGGTGCGAAGCATTTTAATCATTACAGCCGATTCAGCATGGGTAATGATATTGCCGATTATAATAATGACGGACAACCAGATGTAGTGACTGTTGATATGCTTCCGTCTGATGAAAAAGTATTGAAGACCTATGGAAGTGATGAGAATATGGATATGTATAAAGCTAAGATCTTAGCTAACGGATTTCAATATCAATATTCAAAGAATTGCCTCCAAAGAAATAATGGAAATGGTGAAAGCTTTAGTGAAGTTGGATTAATCAGTGGCATTTCTGCCACAGACTGGAGCTGGTCTCCCCTATTTGCCGATTTTGATAATGATGGAAATAAAGACCTGTTCATTACGAGTGGCATTGTAAAAAGACCGGTAGACCTGGATTATGTGCGTTTCATTTCTAACCTGAATATTCATAAAACGCTGAACCAGTCAGATGAACTTGATGATGCAGCCTTAGAGAAAATGCCTGACGGCGCTTCGCACCCTTACCTATTTAAAGGTGATGGAAAACTTTTTTTTTCAGACAACAGTGATCAATGGGGAGTGGGCTCCATGAAGGGATATTTTAATGGAGCCGCTTATGCAGATCTAAATAATGATGGCCACCTGGATGTAGTAATGAATTGCCTGAATGCTGAGGCGGTAGTACTTAAAAATAATGCGCCAAAGAAAGATTACATCAGCTTATCATTTAAAGGAGACGATTATAATAAAATGGGCATTGGTTGCAAGGCCTATTTATTTCAAAAGCAAAAATTACAGTTCCAGGAATTAATGCTTACGAGAGGATTTGAGTCTTCTTCTGATACAAGACTACATTTTGGATTAGATTCATCAAATGTAATTGACAGCGTTTTAGTGGTATGGCCTGATCAACAATATCAAGTGATTAAAAATATAACAGGCAATAAACAATTAACCCTGTTACATAGAGAATCATCCGGAAAATTTGATTATAATAAGTTCTTTTCCAAGCCAAAAGAAATTCTTGAGCCAATAACTGATATTAAAGCGACCTGGAAACATATAGAAAATAATTTTACAGATTTTAATGTGCAGCATTTAATACCACATGGAGAATCAACAAGAGGGCCAAAGATTGCTGTTGCAGATGTGAATGGAGACGGACAGGATGATCTTTATGCCTGCGGGGCTAAAGGACAACCAGGAACATTAATGATCCAACAAAAAGATGGTTCATTCATTTCCTCAGACGCATCTATATTTTTAAATGATGCCGGCTGCGAAGATGCAGATGCTTTATTCTTTGATGCGAATGGAGATGGCAAGCCTGATCTGTATGTAGTAAGCGGAGGCAATGAGCTGCATGGAAATGATAAAGCACTATTGGACAGGTTATACATTAATGATGGGAAAGGACATTTTACAAAATCTGAAAATGCATTGCCTTTAATATATGAAAATAAATCCTGCATTACTGTAGCAGATGTAGACCATGATGGTGATCCGGACATTTTTGTGGGGACATTGGCTAATGCACTCGCTTATGGAGTTCCGCAAACTTCATATTTGCTACTGAATGATGGAAAGGGAAAGTTTTCCATTGCCGAACAAAGTATTATGCCACTTGCAAAAATAGGAATGGTTACATCGGCTGTGTTTACAGATGTTAATAAAGATGGGTGGAAAGACCTGGTTGTAGGTGGTGAATGGATGCCAATTACCATTTTTATAAACAGCAAAGGAACTTTTAAACGTGATACAATCCCCCATTCAAGCGGCTGGTGGCAAACTTTATTTGTGGAAGATGTAAATAATGATGGACAGTTAGATATACTTGCAGGCAATTGGGGATGGAACAATAAATTCTGGAGTGGAAAAGATGGACCGGTCCGATTGTACGTGTCTGACTATGACCTTAATGGGCAAACAGATCAATTATTATCGTATACACTAAATGGCGTTGAATATCCTTTTCTGGCAAAAGATGAAGTAGAACGGACTTTACCTCTTTTGAAAAAACATTATCTACTCTATTCTGACTATGCAGGAGTTCCAATGAAAGATGTGTTCTATGGCTGGATCGATACCATTAAGCCGATCGTTGCAGAAAAATTAGGCTCTGCAGTCTTCTATGGAAATGATAAAGGAAGTTTTATAATGAAAGAACTTCCCGCGGACCTGCAATTAGCTCCCATATTTACTTTTGAGGAATTGAATAAAGGGTCTAAAGACAATATGTTTATAAGTGGTGGCAACTTTTTTGATGTAATACCTTATGAAGGCAGATATGATGCACAGCCGCTGGCACTTATTAACTGTAACAAGAACAATAACATTGATTACATACATCAAACAGGACTTTCTTCTGTTAAAGGCCAGGTGCGCGATATAAAATGGATCCGAACGGCAAAGCATGGCAACGTATTAATGGTGGCGCGTAATAATTCGGAGTTGTTGTTTTATGGATATAAAAAGTGAAAAATGAAAAGAGTAAGCTATTATGGCCTGACAGCCATTGGGCTAATGACAATTTTATTTATTCGATGCAGCAAAGGGAGCAGCAGTTCTTCTACATCCAATCCTCCTCAAAATTTTTCACTTAGCTCATGGTCTCTGAATGGTAAAAACAGTCAGGCATTAATTTATGACATACCTAAGAATATCAGTTTGCAACTTAATTTTTCCAATGCTATAGACCGTAATTCTGTTCCGGGGATTATTACACTTAAGGATAATTCAGGCACTGCGGCTACGATAAATGTATCGTATAGTCATTCGGACAGCAATCTTCTTATTACCACAGCATCAGCTTTACACAACCTGACGAAGTACAAGATCTCTATCAATGCGAATTTAAAATCGAAAGATGGAGGAAACCTTAACTTACCGACTGATATTTCATTCATAACATCCATAGATTCTTCCGATAAATTCCCTGTTATTTCTGATTCAGCTCTTCTTGACCTGGTGCAAAAGCAAACCTTTAGCTATTTCTGGGACTTTGGCCACCCTATAAGCGGATTGGCTAGAGAAAGAGATAATTCAGGTGAAACAGTAACTACAGGAGGGTCAGGATTTGGCATCATGTCCCTAGTAGTTGGAGTGAACAGGAATTTTATTTCAAGATCTGAAGGCCTTGCACGTATGCAAAAGATCGTTTCATTCTTAAGGAATACAGCTCAGAAATTTCATGGTGCATTTCCTCACTGGTTGAATGGAACAACTGGAGTGGTGATCCCATTCAGCGCTAAAGATGATGGAGCAGATCTTGTAGAAACTTCATACCTGATGCAGGGACTATTAACAGCCCGGCAATATTTTAATGGTGTGGATACAATGGAAACGAATTTGAGAGCCAATATTGATTCTTTATGGAATGGTGTGCAATGGAACTGGTTCAGGAAGAATAACGAAGATGTATTGTACTGGCATTGGAGTCCTAATTATAATTGGGATATGAACTTTCCCATACATGGATGGAACGAAGCACTGATAACTTATATTCTTGCAGCTTCTTCTACAACCTATTCGATACCTAAATCCGTATATGATAATGGGTGGGCATTGAATGGAGCCATTCGAAATGGCAAAACATTTTTTGGAGTGCAATTGCCTTTGGGACCAGACCTTGGCGGTCCGCTCTTTTTTTCCCATTATACATTTCTGGGAGTGAATCCAAATAATCTGACGGATGCTTATGCTGATTATGGAAAACAAACGAAAGCGCATACTTTGATCAACCATAACTATTGCCAAGCTAATCCGAACAATTTTTATGGATATAGTGATAGCTGCTGGGGATTAACAGCCAGTGATGATGTAAATGGTTATTCAGCGCACTCACCTACGAATGATGATGGAGTGATATCTCCTACTGCGGCATTATCTTCTTTCCCTTATGATCCGGCAGATGCAATGAAAGCATTGCATTTCTTTTATTATAAACTTGGAGACAAGATATGGAAGCAATATGGATTTGTGGATGCTTTTTCATTAAAAGACCTTTGGTTCGCTAATTCGTTTTTAGCGATTGACCAGGGGCCAATTATAGTAATGATAGAGAACTACCGCTCGGGGCTTTTGTGGAATTTGTTTATGTCGTGTCCAGAGGTGAAGAATGGGATGAAGGGATTGGGATTTGCGGGGCCTAATTTGTGAGCTGAGGAGAGGTTTAACCGCAAAGACGGGATGACGCGAGGGTTAACCGATAGCTGATCGCTGATCGCTGATGTCGAATGGCAGATTTCTGATGGTTGAAAGCGCTTTGTATGAATGCACAAAACTGGGATTATATTGAGAATGATTTTACGAAGCCTGAGTATTATTCGAACATACTGAGGTTAATTAAGTTTATAAAATCTTCAGGTTTGTCCAATCGCGTGTATGGTGTGAAGTCTTTGGATAAATTAATATTAAGTAAGTACAATCCAATTGATGTACATAAAGAAGCCTTGCACATTAATTTTGATCCTATAACTAATAAATGGCATTTTCAGCATTATTCTGCTCCTTTAAACGATCCTGACTTTGATCATAAGTATGAACTTCATAAAGGCATTGAAAAATTTCAGGAGTTCGTTAAAATGATCAAGTGGTAACGAGCTATTTAATATTTAATAGTCCAAAATTATAATCCCACTTTTTAAAAGTGTGAAAGTTCAATGCCAATGTACTTATAAGACCAGGTTTTATATAAGTGCAGTTATCAGGAGCAACAAATGATTCGCGATCCTGATCGGACTGAACCTGGGTCTTTTTCATATTTCCTTTTTTGTCGATGGAAACATCAACTAAACTCGATTTTTTTAATTCAGAAATTGCAAATAATGCTGGCTTTTCATCGGCCTTACTATCCATATTCTTATCCCTGTCATGGAAAAGAATGTGCACCGTACCATTTTCATCTAAAGAAGAAACTATTCCGGATAATACGCGCATGTCTGGTTCCTCCTGAATCTTTGGAATTATTTTTATCCATGCAATTGAGTTGTCTTTATTTACTCGCACGGCCAAAAGCGTTTCCCTGCGAAAATATTTGATAGTAAAAATTTCCCGACCTGATATTGGATTACCCCATTTATCTATACGCTCATTCATATTATTTTTCTCAAAAATGTAAATATAATTTCCATCTTCATCTTTTAAGCTCTGATCGAAAACAAAATCAGCTGAAAGACCTTTAGATAATGCTTTTGCATTAGCAGGGTCGGAATTGGATTGAGGAGAAGAAAGAGCAGTTTCTTTAAAATTTACATTACCACTAAGTATGTCTATTGAGCCGCTAACAAAAGAAGTAAAATCATCTTTTCTTCCTTTACTTTTAAGTCCGCCAAATTGAATCGCATTTCTATCGAATGAAAAAGTCATATCCGGCATAAATCCATCCGGAAATTTAAGTTCGATATCTTTAGTTTTCTTGCCTGTTTCATTTAACAAAGCCAGATGGTAGGCTGGTGTTGCTTTTTTATCTTCCTTAACTTTATAGATAATAAAGATATTTCTTTTATTATCTATAAATATATATTGATCACGAACATCAGCAGCTGTAAAGTCTAATGGGCAGGATACTATTTTCTTGTTTTGAAGATCTGCATCCAAAACAGTTATTTCAAATTCAAGTGGATCCTTTTTAGATTTTTCCATAGCGCGGCTTACAATTATGGAATTATGGTCAGGAGAAAAAGAATAAAACATGTATTCGTCTATAAAATCGGAGTATAAATTCAACCTCTTTATTATGTTGCCTGATTGTCCGTCAAGCAGACCAATAGTAACCGGTGAGGCCTTTTCTTC
>JBJMLT010000534.1:0-2470 GCA_045805165.1 Flavisolibacter sp. | reverse complement strand
TATGCATATAAGTTATCTCCCTGACCAGTAATTTTCTCTACTCCAACTAAAAATTTTATATTATGATTTGTCAAAATGGTTGTTTCATAGTTAAGAAGTGCATTCAATAAAATATTCTGAATATCCTGAGTGTTTTCTGTTAATGCAGGACTGGAATAACCTTTTTGCGCTTTTTGAAGTACCGGAACATTATTAGCATCTCTTGTTACCCCATCCCAGGAATAGAGATACCATGGTGTTTGCCATAGCTTATGAAAATTAAAGCTTTTGTCTATAGCTGCATTTCCAGTTAGCGATAAGCCATTGACCCATGGAATTTTGATATTTATTTTTCCGTTGGTATTAAGCACATACCATTTATCATGGTCATACCCGGTAGCTTTTGTGCTTACCACTACAGGATTATCACCATATTCAATATCAGGTCCTGGCATACCATTGGGCCAATAAGCTATTTCATTTGGTTTCCCTCTCATTACCATTCTAAATATGCTTCCGGCGCTTCGTGTGGGAAAATTCCGATCTTCCATTCTTCCTGCTACATCTACAGCAAGCGAAATGTATTTATTGATCGTAGCGTCTAAATTTGATCTGAGATCATATTGATTATATTTAGTACCGCTATTATAATAATAACCTTCTTGTGATTTATCTGAAAGTGAAATAAAATAACGAACACCTTCACTGCCTCCATTAATAGACAGATTAGCATAATTCTGACCTGACCATGGCTTCAAAACTTCCTTAAACCAATTCGTGTTAGGGTGACCCCATGGATCGGAACCATCTTTATATTTTTGAATATCCTGTGGTGTAAATTTTGCTGCCCTTCCCGCATATTCATTGATCTCATTGATCATAGTAGCATAGGTGGCGGCATCAGCCATTTTTGGCAATACTGTTGGCCTTCCATATCCCTGATTGAAGCTTGCTGTTAAAGTAGGCTTCCCAACTTTTCCTCTTTTAGTGGTTACGAGAATAA
The DNA here is from genome assembly GCA_045805165.1 of Flavisolibacter sp. Taxonomy (GTDB): domain Bacteria; phylum Bacteroidota; class Bacteroidia; order Chitinophagales; family Chitinophagaceae; genus Flavisolibacter. The sequence continues at coordinate 1,488 of JBJMLT010000534.1, read as the reverse complement.
CGCCATTGGCTGCCTGGGCACCATAAATAGCGGCCGAAGCATCTTTTAAAACAGAAATGCTTTCTATAGTACTTGGATCAATTCTATCAAGGGACCTTCCTGGTATTCCGTCCACAACGATTAGAGGACTATTATTACCTAAAGTATTTATACCCCTTATCCTTAAAATAGATCCATCATAGCCTGGTTCACCACTGGGAGTTACGGTTACCAGACCTGCCAACCGTCCACCCAGACTATTACTTACATTAACCGCAGGAGATTTAATAACATCAGAACCTTTTACAGAAGTAACAGATCCTGTTAATGTCGCTTTCCTTTGCGTACCGTATCCTACAACTACAATATCTGACAACTGTCCGGTATTAGATTGCAACTGCATATTAACCGTCTTACGATTTCTTACTTTTTCTTCAATAGTGTTAAACCCTACAGAACTGAATACTAATGTAGCGTCTGGGGAAGCTGTTATAGAATATCTGCCATTATCATCTGTAAGAGTAGTTACATTAGTTCCCTTCACATTGACAGTAACTGCAGATAATGCCGAATCGCCTGAAGCTACTCTTCCGGAAACCTTTTGAGAAAAAGCATTAAATGTTGATAACGTAAAAAGAAAAAACAGGATAAAGTAAAAAATAAAAGGTTTTGTTTTTACATGGCAAGCCACTGATGCCGAAGCTCTCCGCAGGAGCAAGCAATTTTTCATAACAATTAATTATTTGGTAATTAAGGAAAACATTATACCCGTCAGCCATGATAAATATAAAAAAGATAAATTGTATAATTGACATTTATTAAAATAAATTTTTTCACACTCAATTTTATCTAATGCCGGGCTGAATCTTTTTGAATTCTAAAAGCAACCATGATAAGTTAATGCCCGTTTGATATATTTTACAGAAGGAAATGAATTTCAATAAACTAAATATATGTATTTCGTACACAAAAGTGCCGTGGCACACTTTTTATGGTTATCCGTTATAATTACATTTATAAATCATGCAGATTGCAAACAACTTTCTTGTTTAATGGATGTGATTTGGACATATTAATCTCTACGACATTTTGTATACCATCAAATTTTTATGACATTTGTTCCGATTAATTAATTATACATTGATCTTTTATTTGTTTATATTTTCTATGCCTTATGATTGTTTAACATGACATATTATTCAAACCATCAACCCATACTTTTAGCTGTCGATTGTATCATATTTGGTTTTGACGGCCAGGATCTCAAGCTCCTTGTAATTAAAAGAGGATTTGAACCCGAAAAAAATAAATGGAGCCTTATGGGTGGATTTTTGAAGGAAAATGAAACGCTCGATGAAGCTGCTAATAGAATATTAAAGCAACTTACAGGAATGGAGGGTGTATATATGGAACAGCTTCACACATTTAGCGATCTTACCCGGGACCCGGAAGCCAGAACTGTTTCAGTAACTTATTTCGCTCTCATAGATATACACAAATACGAAAAGC
>JBJMLT010000533.1:0-3091 GCA_045805165.1 Flavisolibacter sp. | reverse complement strand
GGAATAAAAGTTTAATCCATCTGTACTTCTTTCAACATCAAATTCCTTTACATTTTTTTCTTGTGCTGTTGTCCATTTTAGCTCTACATATTCATTCTTTTGAATGGCTATAAAATAAACAAACTTTAAAGGAAGGGGAATTCCCACATTAATTGTAAGCGTATTCGTTATCGTAGATACATGTGAATCGTCTACATATCTTTTAAACATGGTTGTCTGCATAAGAGGACCGGGATCATAGGTTTCTGTAAAAGCCACAAAACTCCAATTGGTACCGTCTGTAGAACTTTCCCATACATAGTTATATGATGGACCAAATCCACCGCTTGCCGGTATTTCCGGAATAGGGCCGGGGTCAGTTCCCGTTGCAACATTTCCATTATAATTAAGAGATCCTGCGTCTAATGCTGCGAGAACGGTAATAGTTATTGTATTAGTATAACCTGATTGGTTGCCACCTGATAATTTCCTTCTGAACGATGTAGTTTTGGTTAAGGGCCCGGGATCGTAGTTCTCATTATTGGAAGATGGAATAATTGTCCAGGTATTACCTCCATCAAAAGATGATTCCCATTGGTAAACATTATTTGAATTGTTATTACAATCTCCTCCTACTCCACCGTATTCCTGTATAAATCCAGGGTCCGTTCCATTGCCAATAGCGCTGGGATTATTATAAGTTAGAAAACCAGGATCCATTAAAGCACAAACAGCAATTAAAACATGGCCGGTATATAAAGTCTGGCTGCCATCAAAAACTGATCTTCTGAAATAAGTAGTGGTTGTCATTGTACCCGGATCAAAATCCGGATTGGTTTCACCAGGGATATCCGTCCAGGTATTTGCATCGGGAGAAGATTGCCATTGATATTGATAAGCCCCACTTCCACCAGTGGCAGGAGATTGCTGCAGGAAGCCAGGATCAGTATTATAAAAAATATGAGCAGCTATTGGAAAATTGATCATTCCAGCATCAAGGGGCGTTACATTTATGCTGAAATGGTGCGAAGAAGGTTTCCTTGGAAAGCTTATGATTGATATAAAGGATAGAATGGTTAATAATAAAAGAAATTTTATTATAGTAGATTTCATAGGTTATAGTTTTATAAAGTTTTTCTTTATAACCCAACCCGGATTGTAAGTCGGTTCATTTATCAATTTGCAAAAGTAGTAAGGGAAGTAGTGTAAAATAATAGTAAAAGCACGAGGGAGAGGCAGTTAGAGATAGCATAAAGATGTTAATTGAAGTAGATGGTAGACAAGTTGACATTAAACGCAGAGATGGCAAGAGTCCAATTGCTAATTCATGTCTATATTACTTTAAATTAATGATTACTGAAACGTTTGAAAGCCTTCAATTTTTCTGTAAGGAGTAATAAAAAAGTTATAGATAATATTATTAAACTGGTCCTTTTTGGATATGGGGGTGGAATGACCGGAGTCGGGTACGATCCACAAATAGGATTTTAGAATATTCTGAGCAATTAGGACTGTATGGGCTACTGGTATAGCTTCATGATCTCCACCAATTACCAATGTAGGACATTGAATAGTATGTAATTGTTCGACGGTTATATGTGGTTGATATAAGTCCAGATCAACAATTTTCAAATTATTTTTCAATTCAGGTGTTTGAATTTGTTTTCTATATTCCTCACTTGTTCTTTTGATCAGATTAAACACAAATGGAGTAAGCCCTAAAGTATCCGGAGTAAGGTTAGCACCTGTTATAGCTAATTTTTTTACTTTGTCAGGATGACGTATGGCAAGCAACAATCCATTAATACCCCCATCGCTCCAGCCAATTACATATGCACTGTCCAATTTAAGAGAATCCAGTAAAGCATTAAAGTCATCCGCCATCATTTCAAAAGATAAAGAATCGCTTCTATCAATAGATCTGCCATGGGCTCTGCTATCTACTGCAATTACTTTATACTTTTTAGAAAAGAAGGGAATATTGTTTTCAAAAGCACTAATAGATCCTCCATTGCCATGTATAAATAGCAGTGGCTCGCCTTTCCCATATTCTTCATAATACATTTTAAATCCCCTGGTTTGCAGGTAATGCCCAGCATTAGGATTATTACCATATTTTATTGCAGTACCTGCAGTTTGAGCCTGAAGTTCCTGAGCAAATATGAATACCACGGTAATAAATACAAGGCGTTTAAGCATATATCAATGGATTGAAGATTAGAATTTGTTGTTGGAAAGTAATCTATTTTTTATTTGTAATGTTTCCTGCTAATCTTTTTAATCCTAAAAATCCTGGCTTATTATTTTAGTTGCTGGCTCAGGATCGAATAAGACGACAGAGCAATATCCTTAGCTTATTTTATACGTTGCTTATAAATAGCTATAATGTGGCTTTGTAGCGGCTTTGATCTGGCTTTGTAGTGAATGAGGTACGCTTTAAAGCAAAGAATTGGGAATTTGGAATTGGGAAGGAAGCTTCTAGCTTTTAGCTACTGACTTCAAGACCTTAGTGGTGAATGGTGAATGCTTTCAGTTTCTCTTATTGAATTCAACCTCTTTGTCAGCTGTCAACTGTTAACTAAAAAAACAAATATAATAAAGCCCGTCCAAGCTAAAGAACTTTAACTTCAATCCCGATAGATATCGTGATTGAAGTTAAAACTTTGAGATCTATGGACAGTGGACTGTGGACCCGTTCTTAGCATCTCTACAACGAAACCGTCACATGTGCCATTCCAATAAACTTACTTTTTGTTTGTCCGGAGGAAAAATTTTGAACTATAGGAAGTTGGGCATTGAATCCAAAGCTGATCTTTTTAATGCTTACTTCCAATCCAATAGCTCCTGAAGTTAAATAACCACCTGTCTGTTCCACTTTTTGTTTATCAAGAGAATTAGGTGCTGAATACTGGTAAAGAATACCCAGGTTAGGAGTCAAAGTGGCTATTCCTTCCTTCACAGAATAAAAAAAGAAATTGTTGGATGAGAACCTGTTTCCGAATTGGTAGTTTTCCTTATTCTCCATATTCACCTTGTAATTCATATTAGTCGTAAACCCTGCTTTATTTATTCGTAATGTATAGGCAGCATTTACCATATAGTCCGTACTTCC